>CALKRZ010000015.1 GCA_937989765.1 uncultured Clostridia bacterium
TAAATATAAAGAGTGATGCCTTATGACGAGACCTTATTTGATTCGTCATGGAGAAACAGAATGGAACATAGCAAATAAATACCAAGGGAAGACAGACATTCCTCTGTCGCCAAAAGGAATACAACAGGCAGAACAACTATCAAAAAGGCTTCAATCTGTAAAAATAGATGCTATATATAGCTCTGATCTAAAAAGAGCCTATGATACAGGAATGAAAATTGCACAGAAAAAAGAGATGAAAGTTCATTGTATGGCTAGGCTCCGTGAAATAGATTTTGGAGAATGGGAAGGATATACGATCGAGCAATTGCAGAAAATATATGGTGAGTCTTATAATAATTTTTTATTAGAACCCTATAACTATCCATTTCCAGGAGAAGGTTCTATGGAAACTGTCAGACAACGAATAGATGAAGTCATACAAAAAATACTGCAAAATGAGTGCGGTGGTAGCATTGCCATTGTATCCCATGGTGGTGTATTGAAAGTAGCATTGTTACAGTTGTTAGATTTGCATGTAAGTTTCTATAAAAGGTTTTGGTTGGGAAATACCTCCTTATCCATTATAGATATAAAAGAACAGGGGGCTATTTTATCTCTGTTGAATGATACTAGCCATTTACAGTAATGGTTGAAGTTCAGAAAGGAACTAAAAATGAAAAAAGTTATTGTTATTGGAGGAGGACCTGCTGGTATGATCGCTGCGGGTATGGCTGCGAGTAGAGGCTATGAAGTCCATTTATTTGAAAAAAATAACAAACTGGGTAAAAAGCTTTATATTACAGGCAAGGGGAGATGTAATCTCACCAATGCAGGCGAAATACAAGAACTGATAGAACATATACCTGGGAACGCTAACTTTTTGTACAGCGCTTTTTATACTTTTACGAACCAAGATACAGTAGATTTTTTTCATCAATTAGGAGTGCCCACCAAGATAGAACGGGGTAATCGGGTTTTTCCTATCTCAGATTATGCAGGAGATGTAGTAGAAGCACTTCGTGGTTTTTTGGATCAAAATGGTGTTCAAATTCACTATAATGCGTTAGTTGAAAAAGTATATATACAAAATGGACAAGCTATAGGAATTAAAATAGGAAATATTCCTAATTTTCATGGTGATGCTGTGATTGTAGCAACAGGGGGTCTATCTTATCCCACTACGGGATGTACAGGGGATGGATATAAATTTGCACGGGAGGCAGGACATACAGTGAAACCTCTTAATCCTGCATTGGTTCCTCTGCTAATAAAGGAAGTTTGGATTCAAGATCTACAAGGCTTAAGTTTAAAAAATATAGGTATTACTATCAAAGATGCTAAAAAAAAGGCTATATATAAGGATTTTGGAGAAATGCTTTTTACACATTATGGTGTATCAGGGCCAATAATTCTCAGTGCCAGTCGACATTTATTGAATAATCCTTCCGATATTTTTATGCTCCACATCGATCTAAAGCCTGCCTTAGATGCAAAAGTATTAGATCAACGTATTTTAAGGGATTTTGAAAAGTATCATCGAAAGCATTTTAAGAATGCCTTAGATGAATTACTCCCTCAAAAGCTCATTCCAATTATTATACAATTGTCTGAAATCGATCCAGATAAGAAGGTTTATGAAGTAACGAAAGAAGAAAGAAAAAGGCTTATTAACCTTATCAAAAATCTCACCTGTACCATTACAGGAACGAGAGGTTTTAAAGAAGCAGTCATTACCGTAGGAGGAGTTGCTGTAGATGAAGTAAATCCTGCAACAATGGAATCCAAAATGGTGCAAGATTTATATTTTGTGGGAGAAGTTTTGGATGTAGATGGATATACGGGTGGATTCAATTTGCAAATTGCTTTTTCAACGGGATATATAGCAGGTATGAATGTGTAAGTCAAAGAGAATAAACCTCCTCTACGCTACACCCCTATGCGTATAGAAGTAGGGGACATATGTTGGATGGTTATATACTTGTGTAATTCATGATAATTGTATATAATTATTTTAAATGATGATGGAATAGGATGAAGTGTATGTATACAACTGTAATACGAGGGGCCATTACCGTCGAAGATAATTCAAAAGAGCAGATTCTTATAAATACGACTTTGTTATTAAAAGAGATCATTCATCGGAATAATGTATCTGTGGATGATATTATATCTATCTTATTTACAGCTACTGGAGATCTTGATCAAGCCTATCCTGCTGTGGCCGCTAGAGAGATTGGAATTGTTCATGCTGGACTACTGTGTATGCAAGAGATGTATGTGCAAGGAAGCTTGCCTATGTGCATACGTGTGATGATTCATATCACAAGTCCAAAGACTCAAAGAGAGATGGATCATGTGTATTTGAAAGAAGCGATAAGATTAAGACCAGATTTATCTGGAATATAGTATGCCATCAATATCTATTGATGGTATTTTTCATAGGAGGAAGTATATGAGACATATAACCATTGCAATCGATGGTCCAGCGGGGGCAGGAAAAAGTACTATTGCCAAAATGGTATCTCGCAAATTGGGCATTCTATATGTAGATACAGGAGCCATGTATAGAGCAGTAGCATTATATTGTTTGGATCATAATATCGACTATAAAGATAGGCAAACAGTAGAAAAAAATGTAGATGATATCCTTATTGATCTACTATATCAAGATGCAAATCAAAGAGTTATTTTGAATGGAGAAGATGTAACGGAGAGGATTCGTACCCAAGAAGTAGCCAAAGGAGCTTCTGCTGTGGGTGCATTAAAAAGTGTACGAGACAAATTATTACACATTCAAAAACAATTGGGTGCAGAACATAGTGTGGTAATGGACGGTAGGGATATAGGGACCCATGTGCTTCCACAGGCGACCACAAAAATATTTTTAACAGCCAGTGTAGAAGAAAGAGCAAAACGAAGATGCCAAGAATTAACCAATAAAGGAATAAAAAATGATTTTAACTGGATTCTCCAAGAGATTCAAGAAAGAGATGAGAATGATTCTACTAGAGAACATGCCCCTCTACGAAAAGCAGAGGACGCAGTAGAAATTGATACAACAGGCATATCTCTTGAAGAAGTTGTAAAAAAAATTATCGACTTGTTACCGTAGGAGGAAGCCTGTATGTTTTATCGTATTGTGAAAACCTTATTATGGATGTATTATCATATGATCTTTAGAATCCGTGTGATAGGGGTAGAGGAAATTCCAGAACAAGGAGCAGTTATTTTATGTGCTAACCATATTCATGCCCTAGATCCTTTTATGCTCGGCATTTCTATCAAGCGAAAGCTTAGATTTATGGCTAAAAAAGAGCTATTTGATAGAAAATTAGTGAGTTGGTTTTTATATAAAGCAGGAGTTTTCCCTATAGACCGGATGGGCACGGATATTGAAGCTATAAAGACAGCTTTATGCATTTTGAAAGAAGGTGGAGTCTTTGGTATTTTTGCTCAAGGGACAAGGATAAAACAAGGAAATATACATGAGGCTAAGAGCGGGGTAGCTTTACTTGCTGTAAAGGGGAATGCTAAAGTAGTTCCAGTAGGAATATCCTCATCATATCGTTTATTTTCTCCCATTACTATAAGATTTGGAAAGCCTCTTTCTTTTGAGGAGTATAAGGGGCAAAGATTATCTGGTGAAGCATTAGGCGAGATTACTTATAAGATCATGGAAGATATCACAAGGTTGCTTATATAGGAGGTGTTTGAGTGGAAATTTTTCTTGCTCCATCAGCAGGATTCTGTTTTGGAGTCAATCGAGCAGTAGAAAGTGTATATAATCATTTAGGGAAAGATATACTATATACCTATGGACCGATCATTCATAACAAAGAGGTCATAAATGATCTGCAATCAAAAGGTGTAAAAATCATTGATCATGTACAAGATATAAATACAGGAACAGTCATTATTCGATCTCATGGGGTATCACCAGAAGTATATGAAGCGCTAGATGAAAAACAAATTTCATATATTGACAGTACTTGTCCCTATGTCAAACGTATTCATAAAATAGTAAATCAAAATTATAAAGAAGGAAATCCTATCGTTATTGTAGGCGATCCTCAACATCCAGAGATCCAGGGTATTAATGGTTGGTGTAATTATCAAGCCTATATCGTTGAAAATGAAGAACAAGCTAAAAAAATCAATATTTCTATGGAAAAGCCTATATGTGTAGTGGCTCAGACAACCTATCAACAGGATCAGTATTATGCAATTATATCCATATTTCAGGAGCAAGGATATTCAATTAATGTTCACGAAACAATTTGTAGTGCTACCTCTGTCCGTCAAAAAGCAGCATTCGAATTATCAAAACAAGTCGATAAAATGATTATTATTGGTGATAGATATAGCTCAAACACACAAAAACTGTATGAAATTTGCAAAAAACATTGTAA
>CALKRZ010000016.1 GCA_937989765.1 uncultured Clostridia bacterium
CAGATAGCCTAAGCGAAAGGAGATGTTTCAATTTGAATAGAGTTCGTGGAGCTTCTTGCTATGTACTAGAACGAAGCGAACTTCGGCAGCCGTTGTGGACGATATGGTGCTATCCATCAGCTTACACGCAATAAAGATAATGCGTGTTCACTTAGGGCATCTATAGCCCTAGCGACTAGAACCCTATGAAAATGAAATATCTCCTTGAGCGAAAACTTCCAAGTAATGGCTTAAGTTTACGCTTATGATAGAGCAACAAAAGGGTATATGCTCTAACACGAGCATATACCCTTTTGTGCATCAGTTTCTGTAAACCATTGTGCTAGAGAGATTTTTCTGCTTCCTTGGGTATCGAATATTTCCAGTGGCAAATCCCAAGAGATATCCTTGCTTTCTAGGGTATATAATAAAGATTGTTGAGTATCCGTAATATTGTAATGAATAGTATTCATAAACCATCCCTCCTTATAGGTAGGATTGACAGTTCATAGAATATGCATACGCTATGATATGGAATTTTTTCAAATAGGAGGATATATAGTTGTGGGTACTTCACATATAAATATATTTACAGTATAATAGAGTATAGTACATAAAAGGGATCTCTGCAAAAGTATGTGGTGGTAAGGCAAATATATAAATCTGGAAACAACTGCAACAAAGGAGCGCGTCCCAGATTACAACTACACTTCCCCTTTGTACAAGCGCGATTTTGCAGCTGCTTCTAGATTTATATATTTGCCTTACCACATACCTTTGCAGAGATCCCATAAAAGAAAGTGGTGAAGATATGATCCAATTATTAATCTTATTAGACCGAGCCAAGGCATTAGGTCTATCCAATAGAGAAATCGAACGGATGCTACTACTATCACCAGGAAGCTTATCGGCAGCGATCGAAGGGCACATCCCTATTGAGCCATTTCGTCTACAGGAGTTGGAAGAACGAATACAGAGTCTAGAAGATATGTTAGGAGAAGACAAAAGGCTAGATGATGTGACCATCGGGGAAGAACTTGAAGAGGAAGAAAGTGAAGAGTAGTACTTTGAGGAGGATACAGGCGGTATCCTTTTTTTTATGGCTGTAAGAGGCTAAGAGCGTGTAGGAATAGTGGTATATTATAAAAAAATGGCTAATACATTTAGTATGATACGATAAAGATGGGGGTTGGGCATGAAAAAGTTAATGTGTGTAGTGATTCAAAAAAGGCATATTCCATATATTATGGTCATAGTAGTGATGTCACTGATTATTCCTACCGCAGCGGTGGCTTTCATGAATGAAACATTACAGTCACGAGATCGACGCGCATTGATCGGCAAAACCATCGTAGTAGATGCGGGGCATGGAGGGGTCGATGGAGGAGCGACACATGGAGACTTGTTAGAAAAGCATATAAATCTAAATATTGCACTACGTCTACGGGAGGAACTTCTTCACCACGGGGCTACAGTCACCATGACCCGTGATGAGGATGAATCCTTAGATGACCATAAAAATAACGGCAATCGTCATAGAGAAGATTTAAAAAAGAGAGTACAAATCATCCAGAGCAATGAGGCAGATCTTTTTATCAGTATCCATGCCAATTACATAGTAGGAAAACCAAGTCGTTTAGGGCCGATCGTATTCCACCATGATACGAGTGAGCGAAGTAAAGAGCTCGCAGCAGTAATACAACAGTCGCTCAATACCCTGCATAAGTATAAGGAGCACAATATTGTGATAAAAGGTACAGAAGCTTCAGGCAGATACTATTTGCTGAGAAATACCTCCTGTCCAGGGGTCATCGTAGAAACAGGTTTTCTTTCTAATTGGCTAGATAGAAAGCTTCTACAAGATGAGGCGCACCAACAAGATATTGCGGTGCGCATAGCAGAAGCGGTGGTCTTATACTATCAGTCAGTGGAGTGAATGATCATTTTTTGAGTAGAGATTCCATTTCTTCAGGAGAAATGCCATCTTGGGTTTTGTCCGCTAATGCTTGAGCCTGTGTCCCTGCATAAGGGGAAAAGGAGGATGAGTCTGGAATAGCCTCAACATCTAAGAGTGTGTGAATCTCATCTAGTTCTCGATACAGTGCTGCAAAATCTTTCTCATTGAATTCAATGATGTATCTTGAGATCATATGATTATACTGTTCTTGAAAAGTCTCTACTCTTTCTTTCGCATCATGGAGCATTTTCTTGACTTGCTCCATCTGTTTGACAACCTGTTTGCGCATTTGTGCTGCCTGCTGATCGGCTGTCTCAATGATGCGGTCAGCGGTGAGCTGGGCATTGATGATGGCGTGAGGAATCGCTTGCTCCTTTTGCTTATACGCATGCAGTTCTGTTTCTAACTGGTGGATTCGAGCTTCTACTTCCTCAGGGGAATATCCTTTTCGTACAATGGTAAAGTTCTTGCTCATCAAAAGGCTCCTTTCTTATTATGAATTAAAAATGAAGGTAGAATCAAAATACATTGTCTAAATTTTTTAGAACATTCATAGGAGTTTCTTATCTTCATAGTATCATTACTATTCGTATAGCGCAATGTGATTTTACACTGTACTTCATGACAAACGTATATTTTTAGGATATACTATATATAGAAGATCTATTCTTTTTCGGGTTTGAGAAAGTAAAAAAAAGGCATTTATGAAAAAAGGGTCGAAAGTAGGAATATCTATGACGCAGGAAGACTATATGAAAGAAGCACTTTTAGAAGCACAGAAAGCCTATGATGTAGATGAAGTACCCATAGGCGCTATTATAGTATATAGGGATGAAATCATTGGTAGAGGGTATAATCTAAGAAATACGAGAAAACATCCCCTAGCCCATGCAGAACTAGATGCCATCGATCAAGCAGCCAGAGTCATAGGGGATTGGAGACTAGAAGAGTGTCAGCTCTATGTGACACTAGAACCCTGCCCGATGTGTGCAGGAGCCATCGTACAAGCTAGAATTGCAAAGCTCCTGTTTGGGGCTAAGAATCCTAAAGCAGGGAGTGCTGGATCAATCATCAATATATTACAGGAGCCAAAGTTTAATCATCAAGTAGAAGTGATAGAGGGAATATTACAGGACGAATGCAGTGATATCCTAAAGAAATTTTTCAAGGAATCGCGCAAGAAAAGTTCCAGTAAAAGCCTTGAGCACAATCCTATATAATATATCTATCTAACAAATATCAGAAACCCTACCTCCTTAAAACTACAAAAAATACAAATAAATGGACGTTGACAAGGGACGTAGGACGTTGTATACTAGCATAGTAGCTTTAATTTTATGTGTTCATAAATTTTCCGTGCAGCTGGGGAGATAGCGGTGCCCTGTACCTGCAATCCGCTATAGCAGGAGTGATGTCTACTCGAGGCTTTTTCTCATTGGAGCCTGCCCTTAGTAAGTGGCGATGAGGATTGAGTCTTGCGCAACAGAAGTCTGTGAATCGTGTCAGGTCCGGAAGGAAGCAGCACTAAACAGAGGTACTGTGTGCCGCGAGGGTGCTTGATCTGAGTTTACTGCTGAGGTAACGTCTGGTGGGGACTGTCGACAGTAGGCGCACGGATATTCTATATATATCGATGGACATCAGTCCATTTTTTTATTTATTTTTTTATTGGTTTTCATATTGTAGTATATTTAGGCAACTTCAAAAAAACTTTGCAATTTGCGGGTCTATTTTCTTTCAGTTGCCTTATTTAAAGGTGGTATGCGTATGGATTACCATCCAGTTGTATATATTTCTCATAAGGGGAAGCCCTATGCAACAACGCTGTTATATCAAAATGAACAGTCTTATGTGCTTGCCTATGATTCAACCCTCCAGTTTATTCAAAAGAATAACACCTATACATTTAGATTTACAACATGGGATGAACACGCAGTTTTTCTGCCTCTGCTCGTTCAAAACATCTATGAGGCCCAAGCGTATATGGAAGTGGCAATACCCACGGAGCATTTTGTAGAAAAAAGAAAAGGAAAACGGGTTAGAGGGAAGATTCGCTCGGAAATTTCTACGATTTTTGAAGAGGGGGAAGAAGTACCACCCCCAAAAAGAGTGCATTTTGAGATTATAAATATATCACGCTTTGGAATGGCGATCATAATGGCACAACCTCTACCAGTAGGATTATTTATGACATCTTTTCTGCGCATCGGAGAACAAATGCCCAATAAAGTCATGGCGGAGGTAGTTCGTTGTGAGCAAGTATATAATTTATATATGATAGGCTGTGCATTTCACTGCCTAGATTTTTCATGTGAGCAAGCCATAAGAAACTATGTACAAGAGCAGGTGTAGAACCTGCTCTTGTCGTATAGGTATCTTCGAAAAACTTGTTAATAGAATATTTTTTTCAGATACCGTATGGATAAGTTTATCGATAAAGAGTAAAACTGTGCATAACAATATAAGGAAGGTGAAACCATGTCTTATATGGCCTTATATAGAAAGTGGCGTCCCAAAGATTTTGATGATGTGATCGGCCAAGACCATATTGTCAAAACCTTAAAAAATCAAATATTTTCCGAGCGTATTTCCCATGCGTACTTGTTTTGTGGCACGCGAGGCACCGGTAAAACATCCATGGCCAAAATCTTTGCCAAAGCAATCAACTGTGAAAATACTCAGGACGGAAGCCCCTGTAATACCTGCGAGCTGTGTGTAGACCTAGCAGCGGGAAGAAGCATGAACATCATAGAGATCGATGCTGCATCCAATAATGGAGTAGATAATATTCGGGATATCCGAGAAGAAGTGAAGTATGCGCCTACCGAAGGTAAGTATAAGGTATATATTATTGATGAGGTACATATGTTATCCATGGGTGCATTTAATGCCCTGCTCAAAACGTTAGAGGAACCGCCGCCGCATATTATATTTATACTGGCGACCACAGATCCTCATAAGATCCCTGCTACTATCTTATCACGATGTCAGCGCTTTGATTTTCGCCGTATTCCTTCTGGAGAGATAGCAAAAAAAATGCAGTATTATATGGAAGAAGAGGAAATCAAAGCAGAAGAAGAAGCGATCGCATATATTGCAAGAATATCCGATGGCGCCATGCGGGATGCCCTTAGTATTTTAGATCAGTGCATCTCTTTTCATCACAAAGAGACCATCACGCTAGAAAAGGTGCTCGATATCGTAGGTTCTGTAGATCAACAAGTGTTTTTTTCGCTCACAGAGGCAGTGGTCAAGAGGGATAGTAAGCGTTGTATGGAGATAGTCGAAGAGATCGTCATGGCAGGCCGAGATATACGGCAGTTTGTAGGAGAGTTCGTGATCCACTTTCGTAATCTCTTAGTCGCGCGTACCACACAAAATCTAGAACAGATCCTTAATCTATCTAGGGAAAATATTGAGATTCTACAGCAGCAGGCAAAGCAAATACAAGGCAATACGATTATACGTTATATTCGTGCATTTTCAGAGCTAGAAAATCAATTAAAATATGCAAGCCAAGGTAGGATTTTAGTAGAGGTGGCATTGATCAAACTATGCCAACCCTCCACGGATGGAACGTATGAAGGAATGCTAGAGCGAATCCAAGCACTCGAACAAAAATTGGCGCAAGGGGTATGGACACAAAAGGTCTCTCAAGGAGAGCAAGCAGCCGCAGCGCCACCATCCCCACCCAAGCCCAAACCAAGAGCTGTCCCGCAAGATATCAAAGAGAATATCAACGCATGGAATGAAGTAAAGCGAAGTTTTGATAGACCTATGGCGGCTATGTTACATGATACCGAGGCAGGATATCTAGAGGATGCATTTTACTACATTTTATGTCCTAATACAGCAGTGGAAACCTATGTATATCATAAGGTAGATAAGATAGGAGAAAAGCTAGAACAAAAGGCAGGTAAAAAGTTTGAGATCAAGCCCATCCTTACGATGGAATACAATAGACAGTATAAGGTATTGTATGGAGAAGGGATGACCGAACAAGAAGAGGCAGAAGACCCATATATGAAGGAGTTTTTACAGGACATCCATGAGTCGGGTGTGCCTGTACAGACCGTAGATGAATAATCTTTGCAAAAAAAATGATGAAATACTTAAAATATAGAAGCAAACATGGTAATATAGATAAAGTAGATAGAATGTAATCGCATCTTTTGTACATGCAGAGGATGTAGGTATTGCTAAAAAATCAATAATACATAGAAGGAGGAACTACGAAATGGCAAAAGGATTTGGTGGAATGCCAGGAAACATGGCAAACTTGATGAAACAAGCACAGAAAATGCAAAAGGGAATGGAACAAATGCAGGAACAGTTGGATCAGAAAACGATTGAAACAACCTCTGGCGGCGGTGCAGTCAAAGTAGTGATCACAGGCAAAAAAGTACTGCAGCAGATCAAAATCAATCCCGAAGCAGTAGATCCAGACGATGTGGAAATGTTAGAAGATCTTATTGTAACAGCAGTCAATGAGGCTTTACGACAGGCAGAAGAAATGGTAACCAATGAGATGAGCAAGATTACTGGAGGCGTAGGGCTACCAGGAGGATTGTTCTAGACGTAAGATCGTGTAAGCTACTATATGAATATAAACATACAACAAGTCGCCCTATAGGGCGACTTTGTTCGAGGTGAAAAAATGAATTATTATGGAAATCCTATCACAAAATTAATCGAAGAGCTCGCGAGATTACCAGGAGTGGGTGCCAAGACTGCCCAGAGACTTGCCTTTCATATGATTAATATGCCACTAGATCAGATCGAAAGCTTGGCAGAGTCCATCGTTTCCGCCAAGAGAAATATCAAGTACTGCTCTTCATGCTACAATCTTACCGATCAAGATCCATGCCCTGTGTGCCTCAGTGAAAAGAGGGACAAGAATATGATCATGGTAGTAGAAGATCCCAGAGATATGGCAGCCTATGAAAGAACTAAGGAGTATAAAGGTGTATACCATATTCTCCATGGGGCAGTTTCTCCTATGACGGGAGTAGGCCCCCAAGATATCCGCATCAAGGAGCTTCTTGTCAGGATTCAGCAGGGGAATATCGAGGAAGTCATATTGGCGACCAATCCCAATATCGAAGGAGAAGCCACGGCAATGTACATCAGTAGACTTCTAAAACCCCTAGGCGTCAAAACAACGCGGATCGCTAATGGAGTACCCGTAGGGGGCGATCTCGAATATGTAGATGAAGTAACTTTGTGTAGGGCGCTAGAGGGTAGACGGGAATTGTAGAAGTTTCCAGAGATGTTGTCCCCATCAAATAAACTCATATCAAAGTAAATAAACCCAGTCAAATCAAATAACAGAAGGAAAGAGAGATCATTATTTGGATGATTCTTTTTCCTTCTGTTATTTCCATTTTTACCTTTTGTCGGCTTTGAAAGGTTTTCGAGTATGGATTTGCTATATCTGTAAGGCAGACCATTAATAAATTTCTTTAGCATCTTTGGGTAACAAATATACATCCTTTAAAAATTTATAACTGTTAGTAGACTCAGTTGTGTTGTATTGAAAGTTCATCCTATGAGATACTTCTTTAGCAATGTCATAAAATAGATCACATAGGATAAAAACAGACTCCCAAATATCTTTAATAACCCCTGAAGAATATGTTTTTAGAAATGCCTCCCAATTTTCTTCTGTCAACCATCTATACATATACTTACCTGATTTACCAATGCTAACGCTAAAATCTGTTTCTAGACCAATTTTCCATCCCAATAAACGTATTACTTGAGGACGCAGTACATAATTGATCATATCCATTACATAGGGGATTTCTTCTCTCCATAAGCCCTTTGCTACATTATTAAGACACCACCACTATTCATTACATGTGTCGAGAAATTGACGTTCAGAGGGCTTCTTTACCCAATGATCTTCATCCGTTGGTGGAGGTATTTCGGGTAAATAGTTATCTTTATCAAGCAGAATTTTACAAAGCCTGTCTTCTTTCATGTCTTTAAGTACTTGGGTTAAGGTACATACATGTAAGTCCAAACGATTTCCGTCAGCAAATTGAATAAGCCATCCATAACAGTTATCAGTATCACTCGGATAATATGAATTTTCCTCAGGATATTGCATGTATAACCGTTCACCAAATTGTTCAATCCAGTTTTTTTCTTCTCGAAAGGATTTTGTTTCTTTTACAACATAGGCAATATCATAATCCTGAAAAATGTCTTTCATTGCATTCGGATTAATCCTTGAGCCGTTCATAATAACAGCACGTACTCTGTCATCCTTCTTGGCCACATCTAATATCAAATCAAACATTTCCTGTTCTGTACGCATTACAAACCTCCTAAAGTTTAAATATTCTTAATCATAATCAAACATGGATTATCTTTATCCCAAATTTCAATTAGTTCATCAAGGGGATAGAAACCTACGCTACTATAAAAAGTCCGAGTTCTTTTGTAAGGTTCATAATCACAGGAGTCTGCTAAGGTTTTAACCATCAAAAATCGATAATTGTTCTCACGAAGATATTGTTCAGATTTATAGAGTAATTCTTTGCCTATACCTAAGCGGAAGTATTTCTCAAAAAGCCCCATCACATAAATCTCGGCAGTATATGCATTGTTGATCTTAAGAGATATAAAACCAGCAAGTTCATCATTATAATAGGCGGCAAACAAAGGCTTATCCTTTACGCCCTCAACATAGACTAGTAATGCATCTTCATTTCCGAACCATTGGGGTAGATTATGTAAAATTTGATCTGTTATTTTCATCTTTTCATCGGTGCTTTGTATCATTTGAGTTCTTATCAAGTGATCTCCTCCTGTATGCTAACGATAGAAATTTTTCTTGT
>CALKRZ010000017.1 GCA_937989765.1 uncultured Clostridia bacterium
AATTTGATAGACCCATGCGCATTCTCCTTAAAAAGAAAAGACCAAAGAATAATCTTTAGTCTTTTCTGAATCCATATAATATCTTTATTCTACAGAAAAGATATAGTAATACAGAGGTTGACCTCCCATATGAATCTCTACCTCGCAGTCAGGATATTTGTGTGTGATATAAGAAGAAATACCTTCTGCATCCTCCTCGTTTACATCCTGTCCATAGTAAATACTAACGATTTCACTATCTTCATCAATAATAAGGTCAAGAAGCTCTCGCGTACCCGTTTCTAAGTCTGGAGATACCACTTCTATTTTACCCTCTATGATTCCCAAAATATTACCTTGGGTAATTTCACGGTGATCTATACTGGTATCCCGTACAGCATAAGTAATTTGACCCGTTTTAACTGCACGCAAATTTTCTTCCATAGATGCAAGATTTTCTTCTATAGATCGATTGGGTTCAAAACCAATCATAGCGCCTATTCCTTGAGGGATAGTTTCTGTAGGAACAACATAAATATGTTTTTCTCCACATAGCTTTGAAGCTTGTTTGGCAGCGAGAATAATGTTTTTATTATTTGGCAGTATAAAGATATTGTCTGCATGGATGTGGTCGATAGCTGTCAAAATATCTTCTGTACTGGGGTTCATAGTTTGGCCACCTTGGATCACATGATCTACACCGAGCCCTTTAAAGATTTCAGTTAATCCATCTCCTATAGCTACGGATACAAATCCAAATGGTTTTTTTTCTTTAATGATAGGTTTAAGTTCTTCCATCCGAACTCTCTCAGCATGTTCTTCACGCATATTATCGATCTTCATATTGCTAAGGCTACCTATGTTCATTGCTTTTTCTAGCACTTGTCCAGGGTGATCTGTATGGATGTGGACTTTAATGATTTCTTCATCATTGACAACTACAATAGAATCTCCTAAAATCTCCAAAAATCCTTTGAATTGTTCAATAGTTTGCTCTGATACATGAGCAGCATTTATAAAAAATTCGGTACAGTATCCAAAAACAATCTCTTCATGGTCGATTGTAGCCAACGCAGAAAAATCAGCACGAACTGGTTTAGAAACAGGTTGGGTTAATTGGATTTTTTGCGTAGTAAATAGACTATCAAAGGCACCTTGCATAAAGTATAGAAGCCCTTGACCACCAGAATCTACGACACCTGCTTGTTTTAATACTGGAAGCATTTCGGGCGTTTTTTGTAGTATTTCATTGGCATAGATTAAAGTATCTCGAAGTAATTTTTCACAGTCATCAGTTTCTACAGCAAGTTGTAATGCTTTTTCAGCACCTTCTCTAGCTACAGTTAAAATAGTCCCTTCTTTGGGCTTCATTACTGCTTTGTAGGCAGTTTCCACTCCACGGCGAAATGCATTAGCTATAATAGTAGTATCAGCCGTATGATGCCCTTCTAATGCTTTAGAGAACCCTCTGAACAATTGGGATACGATGACACCAGAATTTCCCCTAGCGCCCCGAAGAGATCCGTTGGCAGCTGCCTTAGAAACTTCATATACATTAAGGGAATCAGTTTTTTCTACTTCTTTGGCTGCTGCTAGAATGGTAAGTGACATATTTGTACCTGTATCCCCATCAGGTACAGGAAATACATTTAGTTCATCCACAATCTGTTTATGCTGTTCTAAGTGACCAGCACCAGCAATAATCATACGTTTTAACATTATTCCATCTATATGTGTAATATTCACAATGGTGCCCCCTTCATTAATTGTCTACCCTAACACCTTCAACGAAGATGTTAATTTTGTCCACTTCTAATCCAATGCACTGTTCAACTTTATATTTTACAGTATCAATAAGATTATCTGCAATAGCAGAAATTTTAGTGCCGTATTCTACAATTATATGAAAATCAAGAGACACTTTATTTTCATGAATATGTACATGAATTCCTTTTGTTAAACTTTCCTTTTTTAATAATTGTACGAGTCCATCTTTTACATTTTTAGCAGCCATGCCTACAATTCCATAGCATTCAATAGCAGCTAGCCCAGCAATACGGGCAATAACCTCACTGTCTATATGTATATTACCATATTCGTTCACTAATTTTCCAGCCATATCGTACCCTCCTAATTTATTGTACTTATCACAAATCGATCAAATACAAAAGACATTACATGATAGTATTTTTGAATGTAAGAGTCCTTTCTCTATATTATATCACTATATCTATAGTTTTTAAAACAGTAAAATAAAAAAAAATGTCCATTATCTTTGATTTCATAGCATTCCACTTGCAATATTGCTTGACTTCTGTTAAAATACTTTTGTTGTGTCATGGCAGAAATAATTTGAAGGAGGTGTGGACAATGGCAAAATGTGATATCTGCGAAAAAGGTGTGCGGTTTGGCCACCGAATCAGTATAACTCGTAGTCAGGTAAGTAGAAGAGCCAATAGAAATTGGAAACCAAATGTGAAGAGAGTTAAAGTACTCATCAATGGAGCAACTCAATCCGCTAATGTATGTACTAGATGTTTGCGTTCCAATCTGG
>CALKRZ010000018.1 GCA_937989765.1 uncultured Clostridia bacterium
TAACATATTTAATATATTCGTATAACTCATTTCATATTGCAGAGTAAATCCTACGATATCAAAGTTTCTTACTGCATCCTGTGTTTCTAATGAAAATAGTGGAATATCATATTCCCTCATTTTTTGTTCCATATCAATCCAAGGCGCATAGATCCTTTCACAATAAGTATCTTCTCGTTCATTTAAAAAATGATATAAAATCTGCATTCCTAAGTGAGACATACCAACCTCATATAAATCAGGAAAGCAAAAAGCAAAACGTACGTCTACATCTGCAGGATTTTTTCGAATCATATTGACTTCATTACCAATATATCTGGCTGGTTTTTCTACTTGTAGTAAAATTTCATCAGGCACTTTGTTGATTGTCATATGTATACCTCCATTAAACAGTAGGAATCCTAATGATAGAATCCTTACTTCATTTATATATGCACTTTTTTTATCATACCCGAAATATACGTAATTATCAAATGATTTTTTGAGCTATGTATGATATGCACGCTTCCAAGGAATCATGCATATGTCCCAAAAGCAAGTACTCGCATAGCTGGCTTTCCGTAATATGATCTATTATATGTCCTTTCTCATCAATTACAAAGATCAAATGATAATAGTCCCACGATAATTCTTTTGCTATATGATGAATCAAAGTATTTTTATAAGCCACAATGGTTTTTGTAGGAACCAACTTCTGTGTCTGTAATTTTTTTTGTTTCAAAGAAAGGTTCTTATAAAATCCATAAAATAAGTACATATATTCTTTTTCATGAATAGCATACAAATAAATACCAATACTTAAAAGGCTACAATTAAAGGGATAAAAGATAATTTGAATAAGGCCTACAAAACAGATAACAATACTCATAGATCTACTGATCTTTTGAATAGCTTTATTACTTCGCAGAATACCAAAACGATTGGATAGAAAAAAGTAGAATATTCTTCCCCCATCTAAGGGATATATGGGAAGTAGGTTAAAAAAACCAATAATCAAATTTGTCATCATGAAAAAATATAATTGTGGCGTTTTAGGAGATATAAATAAATATAATAATAAACCTATGAAAATATTGATCATCGGTCCCGCTCCAACTATCAAAAACCTACATAAGGGCTTTGTATGATCTAAATCTCTTAAGACTGCAACTTCCCCTATAGGAAGCAAGATTATTTTTGCAATTTTTAAGCCACATAAATAAGCTATAAGTACATGAGCCATTTCATGAATAGAAGTAACAAAAAATAGAATAAAAAATTGCTCTATATAGCCTAGAGCAATCATTATTATAATCAGTATAAAAAATGTAGGATGTATGAAAATAGGAAGCGATTTTATTTTTAGGAGTTTCAAGGGAAAATTTGCCCCCTTTTTTTATATTCTTGGCTTACTTCTGTAGTAAACTTTAATTTTACAAATGCCATAGGGTCAAGGAGCTGTCCTTTCCTCCATATACCATAATGCAGGTGTGGGCCGGTAGATAATCCTGTACTACCTACAGAAGCAATAATCTGTCCTTGTTCTACAGCATCGCCTACCTTTACAAATATATCCTTGCAATGAGCATACATGATGGTATATCCATTTACAGTTTCATATTTGACAATTTTCCCATATGTCATAGAATCTCTTACTTCAGAAATGGTACCATCCCAAACAGCGATCAAATCAGTCCCCTCTAAAGCAGCAATATCAATACCTTGATGAAA
Source organism: uncultured Clostridia bacterium (assembly GCA_937989765.1). Taxonomy (GTDB): domain Bacteria; phylum Bacillota; class Clostridia; order Lachnospirales; family CALKRZ01; genus CALKRZ01. The sequence goes on from CALKRZ010000018.1 coordinate 1,711, forward strand.
TTCTTTCTTATTCAAAATAGGGTTATCTCTTTCACCAAAAGAAGAGGTAATAATTCCTTTGACAGGATTAAGCCATTTATTTTCTTTATATGAAAATAGCTGCTCTATTTGAAATAAAAATTGTTCATGATTGTATTCTCCAGTAAAATCCTTTATTGGTACAGTTTCATCTATTTCTTGTACCTCATATGCACTTTTGATAGTATGAGAAATAATCGGTTTTTTATTTCCACTATGACTAGACTTTGAAAAATTTCCACTGGAGGTTACAACTTTTTTTCTTCTTCCGGCACCTGCTCTTCCTCTTGTAAAATGGAGGGCGTTGCTTCATAAGTTTCAAAATCTACAGTTGGATGGACAATGGGGACTATTGTAGGCTCATCATTTATTTCTAAGGAAGAACTATCCTCGTGAGACTGTGTACCTAAAAGATGATCTACCCAGACTTTCATTGCTGGTACTTTTGTAATCGTAGTATGTACTGTTGAATAAGCGTATTGCCAAGTAATATGTTGTGAAAGGGTATGTCTAGTATATGTATTGATTGTGCCCGTTATATCTCCTTTTATCACACGCATGCTCATGAAGAAAAAAAATAAAGCGATACTAATGGCCCCTTGAATTGTAGTAATATCTACTGATGCCTGCTTCTCTTTTCGTCTTCTTTCATGATAACGAGTTCTGGTATTTCTATTCGCAATTCTTTTTCTATCGTCCATTTTTCTACCTCCACCTATAGCCTACATTTGGGACACCATACGTGATGTACATAGTACATTATATTCGTACCCAAGGCAGGATATGCAACCTGAATTCCCGAAATTTATAACGAGGGTAGATTAATCCCCAATGCTTTATAGATTTCTTCCTGCTTTGTGGTTACTTCACCTAAGATTCGGCCATGCTCCGGTGCCTCAAATAACTCGATTGTATCAAGTTCATCCA
>CALKRZ010000019.1 GCA_937989765.1 uncultured Clostridia bacterium
CTGGAAACAACTGCAACAAAGGAGCGCGTCCCAGATTTCAACTAAACTTACCCTTTGCACAAGCGCGATTTTGCAGTTGTTGGAAGATTTATATATTTGCCTTACCACATTCTTTTTCTGAGATCCTTATTAATTCGGTAAAATAACTGAAAGTACTTTTTGGTTTTCACAAATAAAGCTTCTAAATCTCTCTTCAAGATCTGATATGGTTATTTGTATGTATGCGTCTACATAATCAAATACTTGCATATCTTTAAAACACAAAGATATTTGTCCATTGGCGATTGCATCAATTGAATTAAATGTTCTAATAAACCTACCCAATTGTTTTTTTCGAATACGTTCAAAATCTTCCCAAGATAATCCTTTGGTTCTTACTTTATAAATCTCTTTTTCTAAAAGTTCCCTTACCTTTTGGGGATCTTTAGAATTCCCCCCCATCATGCCATGACCAAAGGTTACTTCACCTGCATATTCAGCCCCAAAGCTATCATCTATAAGACCTTGTTCATAAAGCTGCTGATATAAGGATGAACTAGGTCCTACCAACATTTGAAGCAGTATCTTTGTAACTGCATCTTTTTTACAAAGTGCCTTCCCTCCAAATCCAACTTGGGCATCTTTAAATCCAATTTGAAAAATAGGCTGAGAAACAGAGAGTTTTTCTTCTATATATTCTTTTTGAATAGTTGCAGGCTCTTTCCCATAGGATCGTTCAACCAACTGCTTGTCTGGATATTTTTTAATATGTTGTTCAATTTGCGAGAAAGTATTTTTGATATCCAGATCTCCTACACATACTACTGCCATATTCTTGGGATGATAAAATGTTTCATAACAAGTATATAATAAATCTTTGTTGATTTTTTGTATAGATTCTACAGAACCTGCTATATTTTTATTGACAGGATGCTCTTTATACATGGACATAAGCACATTGAAATATACGCGCCAATCTGCGTTATCATCATACATTTTTATTTCTTGGCCGATGATTCCCTTTTCCTTTTCTACACTTTCCTCTGTAAAATAGGGTGCTTGGACAAAATCTAAAAGTAGTGCAAGATTTTTATCGAAATCTCGTGATGAAGTAAAATAATAAGCTGTAGTGTTGGCATTGGTATAGGCATTGACAGAAGCGCCTACTTTTGAAAATGCATCAAATACATTGCCGTCCGATTTTTCAAACATTTTATGTTCCAAAAAATGCGCAATGCCATCAGGTACTTCAATAAAGTCGCTTTCACTGTTTTTTTTAAACTTACTATCCATAGAACCATAATTAGTTGCAAAAATTACCTGTTTTTCTACAAATCCTTTTTTAGGAATTATATAACAAGGAAGTCCTGATGACAATACCGTTGTGGCTATCTCTTCTTGTAAAAGTTGATTTTTTTGTATATTTATATCCATATTCATCTTCCTTTCCTCATTATTCTCCTCGTAAAAAGTAAACTGTATCCAATTTAACGCCTTGAACTGCTTTCATTACATCCTCTTTTGCTACTTTTTTGATTCTTTCTATCATATTTTCGATCGTAATATCACTTTGAAGCATATTTTGAGTTACATAAAAATCTATGATACTAAAGCCATGATCTTGCATTCCTTCGAATTGATTACTTAAGCTTTGTATAGTACCCTCCATTTCTTCGGAAGAAATATCTCCATTTTTGATAGCTTCCAGCTGCTTTTCAATAATAGCTACTGTTTTTTCGTAGTTTTCAAATTCAATCCCTGCGTGAATAAACAGAAGGCCTTTTAAACGATATGTCATGGAATTGATATAATAGCACAAGCTCTCTTTTTCCCGAACATTTTGAAATAATTTCGAGTGCGGCCCTCCTCCTAAGATTCCATTCATCACCATAAGGCTATATAAACCCTCTTCATTTCCACTGATCATTGTACGATATCCCATCACCAATTTTCCTTGGGTGATATTCATTTTTTCTTCTATATGTTTTACTTCTGTCACATCTTTTTTATTGACTGTATCATACATAGTACGTTTTGCTCCTGATGGAATTCTAAAAATATGCTTAACCATCTTTGCTGCTTCTTCTGGATCTACTTCTCCAATAATATAGATATCCATCCATGATTTTTCTAATAACTGCTTATAATGCTCATATAAATTCTTTTCATCAATTCCCTGTAAATCTTCTACATATCCATCTCCATAAATCCCAAAGGGCTCCTCTTTGCACATTTCTTCAATACATCGCTGCCCTGCATATTCTTTTTTGTCGTTCATTCGAGCTTCGATCTGATGTTGTAGATTTTGTTTCTGCATATCTACAATTTGTTTTGAAAAACCATCCTCTGCTACAAATGGTTTATAGAGAATTTCATATAAAAATTGTACTGCTTTTTCAAGTATAGCAGGACTTTCAGGAATCATCGTATCATTCACCACTTCAATATATGCTTGGATGATGTGTCGTTCTCCCTTTTTTACAATAGATGTATCAAATACTGCCCCATAGAGTTCTTCTAGATATTTTGATATTTTTTGATGAGTTGGAAATTTTTCACTGCCTTTTTTTAATACAAGGGGAATCAAGGCATTTTTTGTTACTGTTTCTCTTT
>CALKRZ010000020.1 GCA_937989765.1 uncultured Clostridia bacterium
TGATAAATATTTCATAATGTGTTACAATCCATAGTAATTAAATATTGTCGGATGAAAATAGCAGGAGAGAGATGGAAACATCCACCGAAGAAGTAACTCTTTCAGGTATAAGGACTGCTGTTGGACGAACCTCTGGAGAGACTCAGTAAGAGCACCGAAGGAGAAAGCCATTTATTGGTGAAACTCTCAGGTAAAAGGACAGAGCTTAGTAGCAAGTTAGTATGCTGCTATTGTTCCCAGAGGCCATTTTTGTGGTCTTTTTTTTGTGGAAGGATATTTAAAAACAAAAAGATCATATATATTACATATATAAAATGATTGGGAGGAAGCACACATGGAACAATTAACACAGTTTTTTGACAAGATGAACTCATTTGTATGGGGACCCCCACTTTTGATTTTATTAGTGGGAACAGGGATGTATCTGACTTTTCGTTTAGGATTTTTGCAGATTCTTAAACTTCCCTTAGCTTTTAAATACGTATTCGCAAAGGATGAAGATGGAGAAGGACAAGGAGATGTATCAAGTTATGCTGCATTATGCACAGCGTTAGCAGCGACTATTGGGACTGGTAATATTGTGGGGGTGGCAACAGCCATCAAAGCAGGTGGCCCTGGCGCATTATTTTGGATGTGGGTCGCTGCATTTTTTGGTATGGCTACCAAATATGCAGAAGGTCTGCTCGCTGTCAAATACAGAGTAGTAGATGACAATGGGCAGATTAGTGGAGGCCCTATGTACTATATTGAACGGGGCTTGGGCAAAAAATGGCTAGCCAAGATGTTTGCCATCTTTGGGGTAGCAGCGGGTTGTTTGGGGATTGGGACGATGACTCAAGTTAAATCTATTGCGGATGCAGCACATCTGGCTTTTAACATCCCAGTATGGGTGGTAGCCATTGTGGTCACATCATTGGTCGCACTTGTTGTATTGGGTGGGATCAAAAGTATTGCCAAAGTAGCAGAGTGGGTTGTACCTTTTATGGCAGTATTTTATATTATAGGTGCTTTACTGATTTTGATTGTAAATATTGGAGTAGTACCTCAAACGATCCTGCTAGTGATCAAAAGTGCATTTACACCTACGGCAGCTGCGGGGGGATTCTTAGGGGCTACGATTATGATGGCTATTCGAAATGGTGTAGCCAGAGGGGTATTTTCCAATGAATCTGGTCTTGGTAGTGCACCGATCGCTGCGGCTGCAGCAAAAACGAAATCTTGTGTGCGACAAGGATTAATCTCTATGACAGGTACTTTTATTGATACGATCATTATATGTACGATGACAGGACTCGTACTGATTATCACTGGGGTTTGGAATGGGGATCTTAAAGGAGCGGCCATGACCAATGCAGCGTTTTCTCAAGGACTACCGATTCCTATGGTAGGACAATATATTGCAACCATAGGGCTTATGTTTTTTGCTTTTACGACGATCTTAGGATGGAGCTACTATTCTGAGCGGTGTATGGAATATTTATGTGGTGTAAAAGGCATTAAACCATTTCAGTTTGTATATATCGGATTTGTAGCCCTAGGTGCTTTCTTAAATCTAGAAGTCGTATGGATTATATCAGATATTGCCAATGGACTGATGGCGCTACCTAACTTGATCGGTCTCTTGGGACTTAGTGGTATTATTATTGCAGAAACCAAACAGTTTTTTGACCAAATCCCTGCCACAAAAGGCAAAAATCTATCCATGAACTAGCATACAAGAAGAGTATAGTGTATGAATAAACTATACTCTTCTTGTATAATGAATCTATATACGTACTGTTTATTGAAGTATGCATATGATCTATGCTACAATAAACAATGCATAATCTAAAATACAATGATCGAGGAGGTCTGTACATGAAAGGAATCATTACAGTAGTAGGAGTAGACCATGTAGGTATTATTGCCAAGGTATGTTTGCTTTTGGCTGATGAGAATGTAAATATATTAGATATTTCCCAAACCATCGTACAAGGATATTTTACCATGATGATGGTAGTGGATGCATCCACTGCGGAGATCCCCTTTGAAGATTTAGTGGTAAAGCTTGAAGAGGCTGGGGAAGAAATCGGCGTGGTAGTAAGACTGCAGCATGAAGATATTTTCAATACCATGCACAGAATATAGGCAGGAGGATGCAGTATGATCTCAAAAGTAGAAGTACTAGAAACGAATAAAATGATTCAGGAAGAAAATCTAGATGTTCGAACCATCACGATGGGTATTAGTCTGATGGATTGTGCAGATGGAAATTTGGATACATTCAACAAGAAAATATATGATAAAATCACATCAAAGGCAGAAAAGCTTGTAAAGACAGGAGAAGATATAGCCAAACAGTATGGTGTACCTATTGTCAATAAGCGAATTTCTGTGACCCCTATTGCGATCGCTGCAGCAGGATGTGACACAGATTCGTATGTAGCTGTTGCGCATGCACTAGATCGTGCAGCCAAAGAAGTAGGTGTTAATTTTATAGGAGGATTTTCAGCACTGGTGCAAAAAGGATGTAGCAACGGAGATGTGGTGCTTTTGAACTCCATAGCCCAAGCGTTATCAGAAACAGAGAGAGTCTGTGCTTCAGTCAACATAGCATCCACAAAGGCAGGAATCAATATGGATGCAGTCAGACGGATGGGTGAAATCATCCATGAAACTGCAGTACTGACGAAGGATAGGGATTCTATCGGCTGTGCCAAATTGGTTGTGTTTTGCAATGCACCAGAGGATAACCCTTTTATGGCAGGTGCATTTCATGGGGTTGGAGAAAGAGACTGTGTCATCAATGTAGGGGTTAGTGGCCCTGGTGTGGTCAAGAAAGCTTTAGAAAATGTCCGTGGGAAAGACTTTGAGACCCTTTGTGAAATGGTGAAAAAGACCGCGTTTAAAATAACGAGAGTAGGACAAGTAGTAGCACAAGAAGCTTCAAGACGTTTAGGGGTTCCTTTTGGTATTATTGATTTGTCTTTAGCACCTACCCCAGCCATAGGGGATAGTATCGCAGAGATTTTACAAGAGATGGGACTGGAGTATGTAGGCGCACCAGGTACTACAGCAGCCTTAGCACTTTTGAATGATAATGTAAAAAAAGGTGGGGTTATGGCCTCTTCGTACGTAGGAGGATTAAGTGGTGCATTTATCCCCATCAGTGAAGATCACGGTATGATTGCTGCAGTAAAAGCAGGGGCTCTGACCCTAGAAAAACTAGAAGCCATGACCTGTGTTTGCTCTGTAGGACTAGACATGGTTCCTATTCCAGGAGATACCAAGAAAGAAACCATATCTGGAATTATTGCGGACGAAATGGCTATCGGTATGATCAATGGAAAGACGACCGCTGTCCGTATTATTCCTGTCATAGGCAAATCTGTAGGAGATATGGTAGAGTTTGGTGGGCTTCTAGGATACGCTCCGATCATGCGGGTAAATCCTTTTAGCTGTGATGCATTTATTCATCGTGGTGGAAGAATCCCAGCACCCATTCATAGCTTCAAAAATTAGGATCTCAGAAAAAGTATGTGGTGGTAAGGCAAATATATAAATCTGGAAACAACTGCAACAAAGGAGCGCGTCCAAGATTTCAACTAAACTTATCCTTTGTACAAGCGCGATTTTGCAGCTGCTTCTAGATTTATATATTTGCCTTACCACATACTTTTTCTGAGATCCAAAAATCAAAAATCACCTTAGCGTGATTTTTATTTTTTATGGATAAACCTTGGAGAAACATATATAATAGATAAAATAAAGGCTTTATATATACTATAAGTCTATTCACTGTACAAAAGAGAGGAAGAGTATAATGACAGAGGTATTAAAAAATTGTAAACCAGAATCGGTTTTTCGTTATTTTGAGGAAATCAGTAATATTCCAAGAGCTTCGGGGCAAGAAGCAAAGATCAGTGAATTTCTTGTGAAATTTGCAAAAGATCGAAGTCTAGAGGTGATTCAGGATGAAGCCCTTAATGTGATCATCAAAAAGGGGGGCACGCAAGGATATGAAAATGCACCCATCATCGTACTTCAGGGTCATATGGATATGGTATGTGAGAAGAACAACGACACCGTTCATAATTTTGAGACAGATCCCCTAAAGCTAAAAGTAAATGGAGACTATATCTATGCAGAAGGAACTACACTAGGAGCAGATAATGGCATTGCATTAGCCTATGGATTGGCTCTTTTAGATGCTACGGATATCCCACATCCACCCTTAGAGCTTTTGATTACCACCGATGAAGAAGTAGGACTTCTAGGGGCAGCAAAGGTAGATCCTGCGCATATCAAAGGACGAATACTAATTAATATGGATTCTGAAGAAGAAGGAAAACTTTTGGTGAGCTGTGCTGGGGGAGTCAGAGCCCATATTCATATTCCTGTTCAATGGGAAGCACCTCCTCAAGATATAGTTTCTTATACCCTGGCGATCAAAGGGCTTAAAGGAGGCCATTCTGGTTCTGATATTCATAAACAGCGTGGAAATGCGAATAAGCTTTTGGCGCGAATATTGTATGATTTATTTCATTCTATGGATCTATTTGTGCAAGAGGTTACAGGCGGTGCGAAGGATAATGCCATACCGAGAGAGGCGGATGTACTTTTTGGTATTTCTTCTGATAAAATACAACTTCTGCAACAGAAAGCGAATCAGTGGTCTGATGTGATTAGTCGAGAACTGAAAAAGTCCGATGAAGGAGTTGTAGTAGAGTTAAAACCATCAGATAGAAAATTAGAAAAAATAATGTCCAAAGATACCTTAGAAAAATTTATGAATGCGTTAATAGTACTACCTAATGGGGTACAAACGATGAGTGTAGAAATTGAAGGTTTGGTGCAAAGCTCTACTAATCTAGGGGTTGTAGTGACTAAAGATCAGGAAATAGAAATGGTCAGCGCGCTTCGAAGCTCTATTCAATCACTTCGAGATCATATGATGGCTCAGATGGATTGCATTGCAAAAGGAGCTTCAGGCACAGTCACTACCCAAGGAGACTATCCCGCATGGGAATACAACCCTGATTCCTATATTCGCAGCCTGTTTGAGAAAGTCCATGAGAATGTATTTGGCAAAAAGGTAGAGATAGAAGCCATCCATGCAGGTCTTGAATGCGGCTTGTTCGCTCAAAAGTTTAGCCAGATCGATATGATTTCCTTTGGACCTGATATGTGGGATGTGCATACTCCAGACGAAAAACTAAGTATTTCTTCAACAGCTAGAACATGGGATTATTTGTTGGCAGTTTTAAAAGAGGTAAAATAACCTCTACCCTGAATTAAAGTAGGTGAAGCGGATGAATCTCCCTTGGGACAAGCAGTATCTAAAAATCGCATTCCATGTAGTGTTTACCTTAGTCGTAGTATACTGCTTAGTACTTTTTGTGCGGAATTTACTTCCAATTGGAACTGTGGTAGGCAGTATGCTGGCACGGATTTTATCTTTATTTACGCCTTTGTTTATTGCTTTGGTGATTGCCTATCTCTTAGATCCTATCGTTTGTATATATGACAAAAAGCTAGTGAAGATTAAGGGGAAATGGGCTCAAAAGAGAAAAAAACATCCTAGTAAAAATGATAAAAAGCAGGAATTTGAAAGTAGAGCTGCCGCTACCCTTTTAACCTATATTACAGTACTCCTATTACTGATTTTGGGGTTTTGGTTGATTTACCGCAATATAGGCAGTCATAAGAATATGAAAAATTTAAATGATGCAGCCGCAAATATTAATGCGTATATCCAAGGATTTAATGAGATGCTGTTTCAAATACAAATCCGATTGGCACAAGCAGGATTCTTAGAGCAGGGAGAGCAGTTAATCCGTGAAGCAGTGATGCAGATTACTACTTTTGTTCAAAATGTAGGCTTCAAAATTGTAGGGATCATTACAAAAGCTGGGGGGCAGGTTATAAATTTTGTACTAGGAGTAGTCATTGGTTTTTATTTACTCAAAGATAAGACGTTTTTTATTTGTAGGTGGAATCAATGTATAAATGCGCTGCTGCCCCCCACACAGGCAAAAAAGATTCGTTGGATCTGGCAGGATATTGACCATGTGTTATCAGGATATATTCGGGGAGAATTGATCGATTCTCTCATTATGGCCACTTTGATTAGTATCGTACTGACTATTATTGGAATCGATTTTCCGATTATTATTGGAATTGTAGCAGGGATAGCAAATCTAATTCCTTATTTTGGATCTGTTGTGGGGGTAGGAGCGGCAGTCACAGTGGGGTTACTCAGTGATCAGCCCATTCGAGCTTTGTTTGCCCTCATTGCCTTAATGCTTTTACAGCAGATAGATGGAGCTATTATTGTACCCAAAGTGATTGGAGAAAGTGTAGACCTCCATCCTGTATTTGTATTACTATCTATTGTGATCGCAGGATCATTATTCGGCATCCCAGGTATGATCTTGGCAGTTCCTGTCACAGCCATGTGCAAGCTATTATTATTACGATATATGGAAAGACAGCGAAGAATGAAAGAAATGTAAGATTGGAATAACAAAAGCCCTGTAAATAGTTTACAGGGCTTTTGTTATTTTATAAATATTTTATTTTAGCAGTACTTGATGAAATACTTTTTTTCCTTTTTGAATCATCAGTTTTGCATCTATAAAGTGCTCAGCAACTACTATCCACTCTATAGAATCTACTTTAGCATCATTTACTCTGAGTCCACCTTGCTGAATCAGTCGTCTTCCTTCACCACGAGAAGGAATCAGATCTGCTTTTTGAAGTAGGGTTAAGATATCCATTCCTTCTCCTATTTCTTCAGAGGAAACTTCTGTAGTTGGAACAGATCCTCCAAGAGCTCCACCAGCAAAAAGTGCTTTGGCAGCAGTTTGCGCCTTTTGCGCTTCTTCTTCTCCATGAATGATTTTTGTTAATTCAAAGGCTAATACTTCCTTTGCACGATTGATCTCTGACCCTGCAAGTGCACCTAACTGTCGCACTTCATCCATAGGAAGGAAGGTAAGTAAGGCTAGACATTTTTCTACATCTCGATCATCAGTATTTCTCCAGTATTGATAAAAATCATAGGGTGAGGTTTTTTCAGGATCAAGCCATATAGCACCTGACTCAGTTTTTCCCATTTTTTTGCCTTCGCTGGTCGTCAGGAGCGTAAATGTCATGCCAAATACAGAACCG
>CALKRZ010000021.1 GCA_937989765.1 uncultured Clostridia bacterium
GCCAAAGTGGAATACAGCGCATCCTTTGGTGAGAGAGTATCTTTTGAATGCCGCAAAATATTGGATAGAAGAATATGATATTGATGGATGGCGTTTAGATGTATCCAATGAAGTGTCACATGATTTTTGGCGTGAATTTAGAAAAACAGTTCGAAAAGTAAAACCAGATCTATTTATTCTTGGAGAAAATTGGGATAATTCGACTCCTTGGTTACAGGGTGATCAATTTGATGCGGTCATGAATTATGAGTTGGTATACCCCATTTGGCTGCTACTAGGAGAGGATAAAATATTTAAAGGACAATCCTGTAATGTGGTTGAATTTAAAGAGGCAGTCAATACACTCCTTGTGACGTATCCCAAATATATGATTCAAAATATGTTTAATCTATTAGATAGCCATGATACATCCAGAATTTTAACAATCTGTAAGGGAGATATACGAAGAGTGCTCCAAGCATATGTGATTCAAATGACATTAGCAGGATCACCGAGTATTTATTATGGAAGTGAAATCGGGCTAGAAGGCAAGGATGAAGATAATCGCAGATGTATGATTTGGGAACCAGAGAAACAAAAGCTACAGTTGAAAGAACATGTAAAAAAATTGATCCAGCTCAGAAAAGACTATGCAGCATGCAAAGCCGTGGATATTCAGTGGATGGATGTGAATGAAAAAGATAATTATCTCATTTATAGAAAGCAATCAGAGGAACAGAGCATACTGATTGTGCTCAATCTCAATCAAGACCTTGTGGAAATTCATATGCAAGAGGGCTTAAAGCATAAAGAATATACCGATCTATACACGGATCAGATCATCACCGTGAGAGAAACACTTAAAGTGCCAGAGCGTGGTTTTTATCTTTTACTGGAAAATAAGATTTTATAATAGAATAGATGGAAACCTTATCTTCTAGGACACAAAAAATGTCAAAAAAAGATAAGGTTTTTTCGATGAACAAAATACTAGTTTTGTAAAAAAAGGAGAAATAGCATTGCTCTTGTTAAAAGAACGTATTCAAAAAATTATCAATGAATTACAGGGATATAGATATTCTCTTTCACAAAAAATTGAAAGATATAAAATAAAAGAAGCAACTTGCAAAGGCGACAAATATCTTGAACTAGATACCGATGATTGGAAGGATTTTGGGTCTTCACAGCGTTGGGGTGGGTATGATCAGAACTTTTGGTTTAGTACAGAGGTTTATATTCCAGAGAGTTTCTCAGGTAAACCTGTCATGTTTGAACTAAGGACGGGGAGAGAACATGAATGGGATCGTATCAATCCTCAGTTTAAATTTTATATAGACGGGAAGCTTATACAGGGGCTTGACATTAATCATAGAGAGGTATTGCTTACGGATTGTGCAAGAGCAGGAGAAGTTTTTTTGATTACGCTGCATGCACATTCTGGCATGGACGATATTTTAGTAGACCTTTTTACGCGTATTTGTGTAGTAGAGCCTGTTGTAGAAGAGATATATTATAATCTTAAGGTTCCGATGGAAGTCATAGAATTTCTGCCGCCAGAGGATAAACGGCGCATGGATATGATTCATATTTTAAATGAGGCAATCAATATTTTGGATCTGAGGAAAGTCTATTCTACTGCTTTTTTTGAATCTGTTCAAAAGGCGAATACATGGATTGACCAAAAATTATTCCAAAGTGATTTATGGCATGAAGATGTAATCGTGCATTGCATTGGGCATACCCATATTGATGTGGCATGGAGATGGACGACTGATCAAACGAGAGATAAAGTAGTACGCAGTTTTGCAACCGCGATCGAACTCATGAAACAATATCCAGAGTATATATTCTTATCTAGTCAGCCGCAACTGTATCAATTTGTCAAAGAAGAAGAGCCAGCTCTTTATGAGGCAATTAAACAAAAAGTGGAAGAAGGTAGATGGGAAATAGAAGGTGGGATGTGGGTAGAACCTGACTGCAATCTCATCTCTGGAGAATCCATGGTACGTCAGATTTTATTTGGTACCCGTTTTTTTGAAAAGGAATTTGGGGTAAAGAATAAAATCCTTTGGCTTCCAGATGTATTTGGCTATAGTGCAGCCATGCCACAAATACTCAAAAAATCAGGGATTGATTATTTTGTTACATCCAAATTGAGTTGGAATGAATACAATAAAATTCCTTATGATACTTTCATGTGGAAGGGACTTGATGGCACAGAGATTTTGACCCATTTTATTACTTCAAGGGAGTATGAACCCGTGGTCAATGGATTTTATACAGTATATGGGGGCATGCTGACACCTTCACAAGTGGCAGGTGGATGGCAGAGATATCAACAAAAAGACCTAAATCATGAAGTACTACATCCATATGGATATGGAGATGGGGGTGGAGGACCAACCAAGGAAATGCTAGAGAATGCGAGGCGACTCGCAAAGGGAATTCCAGGAGCCCCAAAGGTAAAGATGGGTAAGGCACTTGATTTTTTCAAAAAATTAGAAGCAGATGTAGCGGATCATCCACGATTACCAAAATGGGTAGGGGAACTGTATTTTGAGTATCATCGAGGAACCTATACCAGTATGGCAAAAAATAAAAAGTATAATCGCCAATCAGAATTTTTATACCAAGACATCGAATGGTTGAGTTCATTAGGACAAGTAATCGATTCTGATTTTACATATCCACAGCAGCAAATCAATGAAGGTTGGGAACATATATTATTAAATCAATTTCATGATATACTTCCAGGCTGTTCTATTGCAGAGGTATACGAAACATCTCATCAACAATATGAAAATCTGATAAAAAAAGGAAGAAATATGTGTAAAACTGCAATGGAGCATATTGCTTCTAAGATCGCGGTGAAAGAAACCTCAGTGGTCGTATTTAATTCTCTAGGCTTTGAGCGGAGTGAGCTGGTAGAGATCGATCTTCCAAGCGGATTTGAACAGAGTATGATCTATGATGAAACAGGCAAGGCTATGAAAATACAAAAGCTTCAGACAAAAAAAGATTTGAAACAAAAGAGTATATTTTGGGCAGAGAATATTCCCGCCAAAGGGTATAAAACCTTTACTATACGAAATACTATGCAGCATGCTGAAAGCATTCCTAGTAGTAAAGAAGAGGCAAGGCATATATCTACGAGCTTCTTTGATATGAGGGTAGATGAACAAGGTTATATATCTTCTCTATACGATAAGGTGCAGCAAAGAGAAGTACTACAAGCCGATCAGAAGGGGAATGTATTACTGGCTTTTGAGGATAAACCGATTTTATTTGATGCATGGGATATCAATATGTATTATCAGGAGAAAGTGTGGGAAATAAATGAAGTAGAGAGTATTGAAAAGATAGAAGAAGGACCCATCCGCACAGGAATATGTATCAAGAAGCGTTTTATGGATTCGCTGATCACACAAAACATATATCTTTATGAGCATACATCTCGTATTGATTTTGTCACTACAATAGACTGGAGAGAGCATCAAATATTAGTAAAGGCCGCTTTTCCAGTAGATATACATGCAGATAAAGCGACTTACGAGATCCAATATGGAAATGTAGAAAGGCCCACCCATTGGAATACGAGTTGGGATGCAGCCAGATTTGAGGTATGTGCACATAAATGGGCAGACTTATCAGAAGATGGATATGGAGTGAGTGTACTCAATGACTGTAAATATGGGTACGATATTAAGGAGGGTGTCATGAGATTGACACTGATTAAATCAGGGATATATCCTAACCCAAAGGCAGATCAAGGCTTACACCAATTCACCTATTCCTTATATCCGCATCAGGGGGATTGGAAAAAAGGAGGTACAGTGCAAGAAGCATACAATTTGAATTGTCCACTGTATGCCAAAATACTAGAGCCTCAAGAGGGAACGATGCCAACTGTATTTTCTATGATACAGGTAGATCAAAAAAATATAATCATTGACGTGGTGAAAAAGGCAGAAGACCGTGAAGAATATATCATCCGAATGTTTGAGTATTATAATCGCCGTTCCAAGGTCAGCGCTACTTTCTGCAAAGAGATTGTATCGATACAAGAATGTGATCTGCTTGAAAATCCTATAGAAGCTGTTACTGTACTAGGAAATCAGTTCGTCTTTGATATAAAACCTTTTGAAGTTAAAACATTTACAATAAAGATATAGTTATAGCAGTGGGCGTTATTGTCTGGATGAGGTAATTAGACAACTTCAAAATACAAATAAAATATCTGCCTAAAGGCAGGTATTTTAGATTGAAATGATTTATTTTTGTAGAAAAATATGATAGTATAAAATAAAATGATGAATAGGATAGGGGGATAAGCATGTCGAAATCGGAGGAAAAAAATAGTGTTACTATGTTACTTCTGTCCAAAGAAAATCTGCGTACGATTTTTGATAGAATATATGATGCAATCATTATTCATGATTTACAAGGAAGTATTCTTGATGTAAATAAAACAATGTTAGAGTTATATAAGATCGATGCAGAAAAAGTGAAAGAAATGACAATTGTTGGAGATTTATCGGGGGAAGATAACCCTGTGGATCAATTGCCGCTCATATGGGAACGTGTGTTAACTGGAGAGGATCAGTTTTTTGAGTGGAAGGCAAAATCTCCAAGTGATGGGAGTATTTTTGATGTAGAAGTATATCTGACTAGAATCTCACTTCAAGATCAGGATATAATACTTGCGGCAGTTCGAGATATTAGTGAAAAAAAGAAGTCGGAACAGCTCATCAGACATTTAAGCTTTCATGATAAACTAACAGGATTATACAATAGAGCTTTCTTTGAAAAAGAACTGCAGCGCTTGGATACAGAACGTCAGCTTCCATTAAGCATCATTATTGGAGATATCAATGGACTAAAACTGACCAATGATGCATTTGGTCATTTGGAAGGGGATGAACTATTAAAGCGGGTCAGTGAAGCACTTAAAATGGCTACCCGTAATGAAGATATAGTTGCTCGTTGGGGTGGTGATGAGTTTGCAATCATTCTAAGTAAATCAGATACGTATGAAGCAGTAAAGATTTGCGAGAGGATTCAAAATATGTGTATGATTGCAGAAGCGAAACCAATTCCACTCAGTATTGCCTTAGGATATGCGACAAAAACACAAGAAGCACAGGATATTTCTGATATCATAAAAGATGCAGAGACATGTATGTATACCAATAAGCTCAAAGAAGGTAAAGAAAATAGGCAAAGAATCATTCATGCTTTGATTGCTAAACAAGATGCACTAGATCATAATATGGAAAGAATTATAAAGCTAGGTATTATGCTAGCTCAGGCTTATGGAGTAGAAGAAAGTAAAATGGATCATATCAAAACGCTGGCTTCTATTCATGATATAGGAAAAGCTTCTGTACCTAGAGAAATCCTACTCAAACCAAGTGCACTTACGGACAAAGAATGGGTGATTGTAAAAAAACATAGTGAAGTGGGCTATAGAATTGCATCCACATATGCAGAGTATGCGCATGTGGCAAATGATATACTATGCCACCATGAACGATGGGATGGACATGGATACCCAAGAGGTCTAACAGGGGAAGAAATCCCTATTATGGCTAGAGTACTTGCCATCGTGGATGCTTATGATGTAATTATTTCAGGGCGGCCATACAAGATTGCACTAGAACATAAAGAGGCAGTAGAGGAAATTGAGCGACATGGTGGAAGTCAATTTGATCCAGAACTTACAAAGCTATTTACAAAATTAATGTTATCCCAGTAAGTATAACGTAAAGCCCAATACCATAATTTGGTGTTGGGCTTTACGTTATACTCTTTTAAGTTGTGCAAAATTTATACCCAACTCCCTTAATGGTCTGAATAAATATGGGATTTCTAGGATCTTGTTCTATTTTTTTTCGGATATTACTGATGTGGACCATGACTGTGCGATGATCTCCAAAGCTCTCAGAACCCCAAATGGATTGAAATAATTGTTCGGTACTAAATATTATGTTTGGGTTTTGGACGAGTAGTGCGAGTAGTTGAAATTCTTTAGGGGGCAGGATGATATCCTGTCCTTTTACTACAATAGAATAACTGTCTAAATCAATAGACAAGCCAGGATAACGGAGGATATTATTTGTGGTATGCATGCTATTTGATTTTTCTAATATACGATTTCTTCGCAAATGAGCTTTTACCCTAGCCAGTAGTTCCATAGCATCAAAGGGTTTGCTCATATAGTCGTCACCTCCAGCGATTAGACCAATGGATTTGTCATGTGGTGTAGACTTGCAACTCAGAAAGATGATCGGAGTAGATATTTTCTTGCGTAATTCTTGGCATATTTCTATCCCATC
>CALKRZ010000022.1 GCA_937989765.1 uncultured Clostridia bacterium
ATTTGCGTCCATTATTTTTGCATTTTAGATTATATTGTATAAATTTTTTAGAGATATAAGAAGAACGGTAGTTTTGAATGCGACATTTTGATACTTTTATGTCACTATTTTTCTTAATAAAGTAATTGTAGGGAAGAAAGAATTGCATTTTTACAGATTTGTGTCACTTATTTTGACAGATTCGTGTCCTTGGACAATTTACATGGGAAGAAAGATAAAAAATAATACAAAGAACATTGGAATACTATTCGCTAAACACAACTTTAACGAATAGTTGAAAATAAAACGGATAAAACAAGAACTTTAGTTCTCATTTTATCCGTTTTATTATACCCACCCTCTAAATAAATAAATTCACGTTAGATTCTTCTGCTTCTGCTAAATACGTGGCTACCCCTCCAATTTCAACGCCATCAAGCAATTCTTCTTTATGGATGCCCATCACATCCATGGACATCTGACAAGCCATCAAGGTAACTCCATTTTCTAGTGCTTGATTCATAAGCTCTTCTAGGGATGAAATCTTCTTTTTATTCATGATCCCACGAATCATGGAAGCGCCCATTCCGCCCATATTCATTTTGGATAATCCTAGCTTTCTGCTACCTCTAGGCATCATTTTACCGAACATTTGGGACATAATATCTTTACGAATAGATATTCTTTCATGCTTTCTTAAAACATTAAGACCCCAGAATGTAAAGAACATGGTTACTTTTTTGCCCATTGCAGCAGCTCCACTCGCGATAATGAAGGATGCAATCGCCTTATCTAGATCTCCACTAAATACGACTATGGTTTTATGATCATTTGTGGCAGATCTAGGTGTGGAACAAGCTACTATAGCACCCTGATTGATGCCTTTTCTTATTTTTGCAATAATATTTTTTCCTGTTTTTTCAATATTGATAAGGGTATTTTCTGTTTTTTCTACCCATGCTTTGATATCATTGTAAAACCCTGGATCGGATGCAGTTACTTCTAATACATCCCCTTCTTTCAGATCATTCATTTTCTTGTATACTTGCATGATGGGGCCTGGACAAGATAAGCCGCAAGCATTTAACTGCACTACCTCTTTCTGATATTGGACTTCTGATGTTTCAGTATTATAGATGGCTTGCTTTGTTTTATTATCATTCATCACTATTTCATCTCCAAATTCATCATTCTGGTTGAGAAGATTTTGTTGTGTAGCTCTTATCGTTTGATAAAATTTATAACCACCGGATAGATTTTTTATTTGAGTAAATCCATTTTGTAGTAAGATCCTGTATGCCGTATACGCTCTCTGTCCGATTTGACAATACACAATGATTTCTTTATCCTTGGGCAGCTCATGCATGCGATCCCGTAGTGCATGTAATGGGATATGCACAGAATTTGGAATGTAGTCTATTTCTCTTTCTATATCTTCACGAATATCTAGTATAAGCGTCTGTTTCGCATCTTTTTGGGCTATTTCATCCCAATGAGCAATGTGTACATCTCCTTGCAGTATATTGCTTGCTACATATCCTGCCATATTCACAGGATCTTTTGCAGAGGAATAAGGGGGGGCATAAGCCAGTTCCAATTCTTGAAGATCAAATACAGACCTTTCAAATCGTAAAGCAGAAGCGATCACATCAATTCGTTTATCTACTCCATCATATCCTACAATCTGTGCTCCAAGGATAGCACCTGTTTCTGAATAAATCAGTTTGATCGTCATGGGCAGTGCTCCAGGATAATACCCAGCATGAGATTTAGAATCTGTAATAGAGTGCTTATAGGAAATTCCAGTATTCTTCAATGTCTTTTCATTATTACCCGTCATCCCTACGCTCAAATCAAATATCTTTACAATAGATGTACCTTGAGTACCTTTATAGGCCTGTTTCCGTCCCATTATATTATTAGCAACAATTCTTCCTTGTTTATTGGCAGGTCCTGCTAACGGAATCATAGTGCTACTCTTATTGACAAAATCCTTTACTTCAATAGCATCCCCGACGGCATATACATCTGGCATGGAAGTCTGTAAAAACTCGTTTACTACAATCCCACCTCGAGGGTTTAAGTCGATGCCACTATCTTTGATAAAGTCTGTATTTGGCTTTATTCCAATAGATAAGAGTACTATGTCTGCTTCTAAACTCCGCCCGCTCTGAAGTTTTATACTCGTACTTGCACCCGTATGAATAAACTCTTTCACTCCATCTTTGAGATATAGATGAACGCCTTGGGATAATATATGGCTGTGTACGAGGCTAGCCATATCATAATCCATCGGAGCCATGACTTGATCTGCCATTTCTACGATA
Source organism: uncultured Clostridia bacterium (assembly GCA_937989765.1). Taxonomy (GTDB): domain Bacteria; phylum Bacillota; class Clostridia; order Lachnospirales; family CALKRZ01; genus CALKRZ01. The sequence continues at coordinate 2,307 of CALKRZ010000022.1, forward strand.
GAAACCTTCATTCCCAATTGATATAGGTTTTCAGCCATTTCCAAGCCAATAAAGCCTCCTCCTACCACTACTGCCCGTGAAGGTTTATTTTGTTTTATAAAGCTTTGAATGGCGTCTACATCGGGTACATTCCATAAGGTAAATATATTGGGTGCTTTAATCCCTGGAATACTCGGTTGTAAAGGCTTGGAGCCTGGGGATAAAATCAGTGCATCATAGGATTCTTCGTAGATTTTATTGTGGAGTATATCCCTTACCTCTACCACTTTTTTGTGCGGATCTATTTTCATCACTTCATTTTGTGTTCTGACATCAATATTAAATTGTTGATTCATTCCTTCTGGTGTTTGAACAAATAACATTTCCCGATCAGAAATGGTGCCACCGATATAGTAAGGCAACCCACAATTGGCATATGATATATACTCTCCTTTTTCAAAAAGGATAATTTCTGCGTTTTCATCTAGTCTCCGTACTCTTGCTGCTGCACTAGCCCCTCCTGCAACTCCACCTACGATTAGAATTTTAGTCGCCATAATGCTACCTCCATCTATATATCATATTTATTTAATTATATATTATAATAATATGATTTTAATGCATATTTGTCAACCTTTTATAGAAAAGAATTATTGGATATTATTTTTTGCTTACAGTATAATATAACCATCCGATATATGTCACCCACTTCTATACGTGGAGGTATAGCCTCAAATATCCGTGGGAATGCAAGCTTCGACGGATGGTTAATAAACTGTAGCGTAGTGGAGGTTTATTTCTTTGACTCATCCGACATATTCATTTAACACAAAACTATAGAAAAGAAGGAAAGGATGGAATTCTATGTCTCAAAATAGCTATCATGAGCAGGAAAAACAAAAAAATGCCCTTCTACTGAGAGAACTGCTTACTTCCCTCCCCCCTTTTTGCTTCGAGTTTTTTCGTGGTATTGAGCCTACCACCTCTAGTAAAACTAGGATTGGGTACGCGTATGACCTGCGTATTTTTTTCGAATATTTACTCACTCATCACCCAGAATGGAAAGAGAAATCTATGGATTTGCTAGCGTTGAAAGATATGGAAACTATTTCTGCAGATCATATTGAAATGTTTGTAGAATACATCACCTATTATACAAAATCTCATCCTAAAAAAGGACATGAAGAAATTGCATATCAAAATGATGAACGAGGTAAATCTCGAAAACTGGCAGCGATTCGGACTCTTTTTAGCTACTTCTATAAAAAACGAAAACTACTAAGTAATCCTGCTTCCTTGGTAGAAATGCCTAAAATTCACGAAAAAACTATCACTAGATTAGAAGTGGATGAGGTAGCGCGACTACTTGATGAAATAGAAAGCGGAGAAAGCCTAACAAATAGTCAAAAAAAGTATCATCACTATACCCATAAAAGAGATTTAGCTTTGATTTGCGTTTTGTTAGGAACAGGTATTCGTGTGTCAGAATGTGTGGGACTAAATATCACGGATGTGGACTTTGCTATAAATGGATTGAAAATCACTAGAAAAGGGGGCGATGAAGTCATCATATACTTTGGTGAAGAAGTTCGTTCCACACTACTGATCTATATAGAAGAACGAAAAAATATCTCCATTCAATCAGGTCATGAACAAGCTTTATTTCTTTCTATGCAACATAGAAGACTCACAGTGCGTGCCATACAAAACTTAGTAAAAAAGTATGCTACGCTTATTACAAAACTGAAAAATATATCCCCTCATAAACTCCGAAGTACTTATGGCACTACTCTTTATAGGGAAACAGGAGATATTTATCTTGTAGCTGATGTACTAGGACATAAGGATGTAAATACGACTCGACGCCATTATGCTCAAATAGATGATGCGCGAAGAAGAAGTGCAGCCAAGATCGTAAAATTAAGGGAAGACTAATCGTCTTCCCTTTGTGGTATAATCAGATAATTGCCTGCCAGAATGCAATCAGAATCCATATGATTAAATTCCTTGATATGGGTAATGTATTGTCTAATATCTATATCTCCAGTCACATAATAAGATGCAATACTCCATAAGGTATCTCCCCGCTGAATTTGTACTATGTGATAATATGTACTTCCTGCCCTAGCTTGACTATGCACGGAAGGCTTTCCAAAGACAATCATACCAATGGTTTGAAGTATCAAGAATAAGAATAGAAATACTATGATCACTCGTTTTTTGTTTTGAATACGCCATTTCCGTTTCATATACTCACCCCTATGAACATTTGTTTGTTCTTATTATATGCGAACATATATTCTGGGTCAAGTTTTTTTTAAGCTTTTTTCGAACATAAGTTTGATATTTATAGTGGACCATGATATAATACACCTATAATGAGTAGCGAGGTGAAACTATGAGCCGCAAGATAGGCGATAAGCAACAAGAGATATTAGAATACTTAAAACAAGAGATAAAAGGAAAAGGATATCCTCCTTCTGTACGTGAAATATGTGAAGCAGTGGATCTTCGTTCTACTTCTACTGTCCATGGACATTTGGAACGATTGGAGAAAAAGGGATATATACGAAGAGACCCTACAAAACCTAGAGCCATTGAGATTTTAGATGATAGCTTTTATGCGCATCGTCAAGAACTGGTAGAGGTTCCGATCTTAGGAAAGGTGACAGCTGGTGAGCCTATTTTAGCTGTTGAAAATATTGAGGATTACTTTCCTTTGCCCGTAGAATATGTAAAAAATGATAGCGTATTTATGCTTCATGTGCAGGGGGATAGCATGATTGAAGCTGGAATCTTTCATAATGATTTGATCTTGGTAAGACAACAAAGTACTGCTGAAAATGGAGATATCGTAGTAGCACTTCTTGAAGATTCTGCTACTGTAAAGCGGTTCTTCAAAGAAAAAAATTACTTTAGGCTCCAACCCGAGAACCCTGCTATGGCACCTCTATTAGTAAGAGACGTATCTATTTTAGGTAAAGTAATTGGTTTATTTCGTAAATTTTAAGCAGGTGGCTTTGCCACCTGCTTATTTTTATGGTCGTTTTATTCTAGCGGAATAATCCTCCACTGTGCGGTCATACTCATCATTCATGAGATGAGATGTAATGAGAAAATCAGCTGTGGCGGCATTACTCGCTACAGGAATATTTAATAGAATTGCGATACGTAGCAGGGCTTTTACATCAGGATCATGTGGTTGTGAAGCGAGAGGATCCCAAAAAAACAACATAAAATCAATATCTCCTTCTACAATCCTACACCCGATTTGTTGATCTCCTCCCAATGGACCACTTTTAAATCCATGAACAAGGAGTCCTGTTTCTTTTGCGATCATGCCTCCTGTTGTCCCTGTTCCATATAAAATATGAGGCCGTAGCGCTTCTATATTTTGTTTGGCCCATTGTAGTAGCTCCCCTTTCTTATTATCATGCGCAATAAGAGCAATCTTTTTTACTTTCTCCATCTTTATAATAATATCTGCCATATATGATCTCTCCTCTTTATAAAAAGTGTATACTATGATTGTAATCTAAGAGATCATAGGTTACAATCAAAAAAGAGCATTTGAATGAAATAAACGTACTAGGAGTGAACTAGATGAACTATGGATATGTTCGTGTAGGAGCCGCCATACCAAAAATACAGGTGGCAAACTGTTCATATAATACAGAACAAATACTTGATTTGATTCAAAAAG
>CALKRZ010000023.1 GCA_937989765.1 uncultured Clostridia bacterium
CAAGAACCCACAAAAATAGCACAAACACTAGAAACGGCTGCAGGTACTAAAATACGAATCTCATACACTGTAAAAAATACCACCAATAAAAAAGTTATCGTAGCAAATGCACATATAAAAAAGATAGCCATTTTTCTCGAAAAATCCATTGCTTCTTCCATCTGTTCTCGACTATACTGCAGTTCTTCTTTTTCTCCTTCTAAATAACTGATATCTGTTCTAATCAGTCGATGCTTATCCTCGGCCTCTTGGATCTCTTTTAACATTTTTTCTACTTCATCTTCATGACGGCTTAAATACTCTAGGGTTTTATCATATCCCCCTAACTGATACTTTACTCCTGATTTTTCCTTTTCAGCCACTTTATGTGCTTCTAAAAGTTCTTCTAGTCGTTTGATTTGTTCTTCTGTTAACTGATCATACTTTTCTCGATCATGCTTTGTAGTGGATACGTCTTCTAACTGTCTCATAAGGTCTACTCTTGTTTTAGTTACATCCATAGATTCTTCACATAGTCTCATGACTTTTTTGATATCTCCATAGGATAGGTCTGACGGATCTAAGTCAGATATATACTTTAGAAATTCTTTCTTTCCTTTATTCCTCTTAGAAAGTGAAAATTTCATGAATGCAATCAGTTGATTTTTGACCTCTTTTACCCATTTTATCAGTGACCTTTTTGGCATATGTTCCATCTTTTTAACTCCTTATTGAACAACTATACTCTTCTCTTATTATAACACAAAACTCTTATTTACACCAAAAAATCCAATGTATAAAAATACACTGGATCTTCTAATCAATACCGATAATATCTCCCATTTGCTTGCACTTGTGGCTGCTGATAACATTGAATAATTCCACAAGCCAATCGTTTTCCTGCATCTCCTGCTGGTTGAGAGCGATAATCATCCGGGTTTTGATGAATCATGATAGATTTTCCTATTGCTTGAGCTGGTCTAAATTTATTGGTAAAAAACACCATATAAGATATGCCATTATTGGAAAATAATACCGGGAAATCTCCTGCATGATTACCATGGGGTTGATTTGTCGGATTCCAATGCTCTCCTGCTGCTTTAAATGGATCTTCTGGATCTCCTACAGTACAATCTCCTATTTCATGAATATGAAATCCATGGGGACCTATAGGATCTTTCCCCTGCTCAGCAGGTTGAAATGGTGGAAGACCTGTAACATAGGTATAGATCATGGTGCCTCCCTGTACCTCTTGAAATACTACATTGCCTTGAATAGCTGGAGCCAAGGGTCCTCCTTTTATATAGGCTACTGCTGTTGAACAAGAACTATGTGCCTGCAATATATTCACCCTCTCTGCTTTTTTATGAACTAGGAAAGTTTGTCTTGCTTGCAAGGGATCAAACTTTCCTAGTTCACAAGTGCATGCGCATTTTTGCACGCTTTCTTGTAAACATATGAGCGTAACTGTATAAATAGTATCAAAGTATATAGATCTTCGTTTATCCCTACTTATAAAGCAAAAAGACAGCCCGAGGCTGTCTTTTTAAGAGAAGGTATTTTCTTTATGGGGGATGCAGCAAACAAATTTGCTGCAGTTGTGAAAATTACTTGGGGGGGTTTTCACATGATTTATTATAGCATCTTTCCCCATAGCAGTGTGCATAAACATAAGATTTTTTGTCGATTACTTTAGTGTAATATATCTAATCATGTCACATAAACTCGAAATTACGCCCCGTCATTTTGATGAATTTTTCATAAATAAAATGATATCCTTTGAAGTTTACATATTTAACCTTTTTTATCCTTTATATATTTTAAAAAAATGTGTATAATAAAAAGGATTATACAATAGGAGATGATACAATGAATGTACAAAAGACCTGTGAACAATTTCGTACTTATCTAGATCGTATAAAGGCGCTACAAAATGCCAGTAGTTTATTACACTGGGATGCTGCTACTGGTGCGCCTAGAAAAGCAGTAGATGACCGATCTAAAACGATAGGTATTTTGGCTGCTGAAATATTTTCGCTGGCTACTTCCGAAGACATGCACACCTATCTAACTACGTTAGAACCTTCTGTTTCGGAGTTAGATCCTATTACGGCAGCTTTAGTTCGAGAATGCAGGAAAGACTATGACAAAATGACAAAGATCCCTGCTGATGAGTATAAGGCCTATTCAGAGCTTTGCGCCAAATCTATGTCTGTGTGGGAAGATGCAAAAGAAGCATCCGATTTTTCTATGTTTGCCCCTTTACTAGAAAAGATCGTAGACTACAATCGTAAATTTGTTCAATATAGGGGACATGAAGGGCATCCGTATAATACCCTCTTAGACGATTATGAACCTGGCATAACTGTAGAAAAATTAGATGCCTTTTTTGGTGTTCTTCGGGAGAAGATTGTACCTTTGGTAAAAAAAATAGCACAAAGCACAAAACAAATCCGCACAGATTTTACTAGCCGCTCCTTCTCCGTAGAACAACAAAAAGCATTTTCATTGTATGTATTAGAAAAAATAGGATATGACCTTGATGCGGGTATGTTGAAAGAAAGTGCTCATCCTTTCACTTTAGGATTTAGTCCCAATGACATTCGTATTACTACTCACTACTATCCTGAAAATTTTACATCAGCCATATTTAGTACAGTGCACGAGGCAGGTCATGCCATTTATGAACAAAACGTAGATCAAGATTTAGCTGGAACTTTATTATCTGAAGGTACTTCTATGGGTATTCATGAGTCCCAATCACGATTTTATGAAAACATACTAGGACGGAGTCTTGGATTTTGGAAATACTTTTATCCAAAACTACAGGAATTATTTTCAGAACAACTCAAAGATGTATCCATAGAACAACTCCATGAGGCTGTAAATCACTCTACGCCTTCCCTGATTCGAATTGAAGCAGATGAACTGACCTATTCGCTCCATGTGATGGTGCGATATGAAATAGAAAAAGCACTCTTGGAAGGTCAAATTCAAGTAAAAGATCTGCCCTCTATATGGAATCAAAAAATGGAAGAGTATTTGGGTATTACCCCTAAAAATGATAAAGAAGGCGTACTACAGGATGTTCACTGGTCTGATGGAATGTTCGGCTATTTCCCTTCCTATGCTTTGGGCAATGCCTATGGTGCTCAATTTGTCCACAGCATGAAAAAAGAACTAGACCTTGAAAAACTAGTCACTGAAGGACAATTTGAACCCATTAAAACTTGGCTTAGAGAAAACATTCACCGTCATGGCAAAATGCTGAGCCCCAATGAAATCATCCAAAAGGTGACTGGAGAAGATTTAAACCCACTATACTTTACGCAGTATCTAGAAGAAAAATATACCCAACTATATGGCTTATAAAATATAGATCTCTGAAGATCTCTTATCGTCTATCATAAGCGTAACTTAAGCCATAATATGGCAGATAGCCTAAGCGAAAGGAGATGTTTCAATTTGAATAGAGTTCGTGGAGCTTCTTGCTATGTACTAGAACGAAGCGAACTTCGGCAGCCGTTGTGGACGATATGGTGCTATCCATCAGCTTACA
>CALKRZ010000024.1 GCA_937989765.1 uncultured Clostridia bacterium
ATTTCCCATAGCGAAGGCTAGTAAGACCCCTGGAAGACTACCAGGTTGATAGGTCACGGGTGTAAGTGTGGCAACACATTCAGCTGAGTGATACTAATAGGTCGAGGACTTGACCAAATATATACTTGTACTGTAGAGTACAAAATTCATCTTGGCGATGAGATCAGTGTTTAGTTTTCAGGGTATAAGTCTTTGGGCGCTTAGCTCAGCTGGGAGAGCACCTGCCTTACAAGCAGGGGGTCACAGGTTCGAGCCCTGTAGCGCCCACCAAAACTTCATACTTACAATATTTCTGGTGATGATGCGTCTATGGGAAACACCCATATCCATACCGAACATGACGGTTAAGACATAGACGGCTGATGGTACTTGGTGGGAAGCTGCCTGGGAGAGTAAGTGGTTGCCAGATTTTGCTATATGTATGCATAGCTCAGCTGGATAGAGCATCTGACTTCGGATCAGAGGGTCGTGGGTTCGAATCCTACTGCGTACATTAATAAAAAGAGACTTCAATCATTGATTGAAGTCTCTTTTTATTATATACAGCTAGAAGTTTATGAGCAGTACATCGAATTTGTTTTCCAACTCCCCAAATTTTTGATATAATGAATAATAAAAATAAGTATTTATTGTGTTACTAGATGAAAGACTAGCATGATGTAGTATCATTTAAAAGATATAATAAATAAAATGTACGATATAATTTAAGAATATATAAGAATCTAGAGATTTGAAAAGAGGTGATTCTATGAGGAAAGTATATTTGGAAAACATTAAAGGGACGGAAGTCATTGCAAAAGATATATTTGATGCCTCAGGTAGGATTCTTCTTTCAGAAGGCACCGTGATTAAAACATTTTATGTCAATAAGCTAAAACAAATGGATGTATTTGCAGTGTATGTGAAAGATGCACTTTCAGATGGTATTGAAATAGAAGAAACCATTTCCGAAAAGCTAAAAGTAAAAGTGAAGAAGATCATAAAAGAAGATATGAAAAAGTTGATTAGTGACAACCAAGGTATACCAGAAGGGATTTTAAAGTCAACGGGAGATATTATTGATGAGTTATTATCAAAAAAAGATATTATGGTTAACTTATCGGATATTAGATCCAAGGAAGATAGTTTGCTATCTCACTCTATCCAGGTATGTACGCTATCAGTAATCACAGGGATTCGTATGGGTTATAATATGTTAAAGTTAAAAGATATAGCGGTGGGCGCATTGATGCATGATATCGGGCAGCTGCTTTTGCCAGAGCATATTATCAAAAAGCAAGGGGACTTGACAGAAGAAGAAATGATTATTTTCAAACAACATCCAAAGCAGGGCTATGATCTTCTAAACAAACAACATAATATCAATGCAACGGCAAAGGTAATGGTGCTCCTGCATCATGAAAGAAATGATGGTTCGGGGTATCCGTTAGGATTAACAGAAGATAAGATCTATGAGACAGCAAAACTAATTGCAGTATGTGATGTATTTGATAATATGACGGCAGATGTTGGAAATAAGAAGGGTATGAAGCCCTACGAGGTGATTGAGTATTTATATGCCATGAGTGGAACTTTGTTTGATAAAAGGGTGGTAGAGGTATTTGTGAAAAATATTTCACCCTATCCACTTGGAAGTGGTGTACTTCTTAATAATCAACAAAAAGGTATTGTATATGAAGTACATAAAGATGCCCCTACAAGACCTATTGTAAAGATCGTATATGATGAGCACGGAGAAAGATTAAAAGAGCCTGTTTTTATGAATCTGCTCAAAGAGATGACATTATTTGTAGTAGATATAGTAGATTTATAGGGGAAGGTGAATAAATATGCAAGAGTGTTTGCTTGAATTAGCGATAGAGTTGATTGACCTTTCACCAGAAGAAGAATTTGAAGATCACCTACACAAAGCATTAAAAGAAACGCTATATAAAATCAAAGCAGATCGAAGTTATGTATTTTTTTTCGTAGATGAACATATAGCCATCGATATGGTATACGAATATTGTACTGAAGGGATTGATTCAAAGAAAGAGCACTCAAACCAGATGCTTGCTTTTTTATATTCTTGGTGGACAGAAGCAATCCTAAATGAAGATATAGTCATAGTCGAACAGCTCGATACACTTCCAGAAGAAGCAGACTCATATAAAGAATGGTTACAGCAAGGCAATGCGTGTTCTGCTATTTCTATACCTATACGTGATCAAGATCTGGTGATCGGATTTATTGGATTTGAGTGGGTTCAAACTAAGCTTAAACAGGATAATATGGATAAAAAAGTGATAAAACAGGTATCTTCTATATTATATAAAGTGTTTAAATGGAGGCAAGAGAATACCTATAAATCACAAATACTAATAGAGCAAAAAATATTATTAGATTATACAGAAGTACAAATGTGGTATCTAAAAAATGTAGTTATGCTAGGGGGAGTGAATCAAGCATTTGCTGATTTTTTCGGAAAAGATAAAGAAGAAATATCTAACAAAAATATTTTTGATATATTTGAAGCAGGTGTGGCAACAGAGTTATGTAAAGACTTTGCAGAGGTTTTCGAAACAAGTAAAAAGATTGAAAAGACCTATAGTATGACGAATCATAAAAAGGAAGAGAGAATCCTTAGAATTATCATACGCCCTAATGTCAATATAGCCCAAAAAGTAGAAAATATCATCTGTACAGCAGAAGATATTACGATCATGAAACAGATAGAGAAACAACTGATCAAAGCAAAAGAAGTAGCAGAGGAAGCCAATAAAGCAAAAAGTATGTTTTTGGCTAATATGAGTCATGAGATCAGAACACCTATGAATGGCGTAATTGGTTTTTTATGTTTATTGGAAGATACCAAGCTAGATGAAGTGCAAAAAGAATATGTACAAGAATCCTTAAAAGCATCTCAAGCATTGTTACACATAATTAATGATATATTAGATTTTTCGAAAATCGAAGCAGGAAAGTTACAACTAGACTATGCGCCTATGAACGCGGCACACTTGGTGAATGATATAGGTAAAATGTTCATGCCCCAATGCAAACAAAAAAATATAGAAATCAGATCACAGGTAGATCCGTGTTGTGATAGAACAGTAAAAGGAGATGCCCAGAGATTAAACCAAGTACTTATTAATTTGGTAGGAAATGCAGTCAAATTTACACATCAAGGATATATAAACATTGCAGTAAAATTAGACAAAGTGGAATCAGAGGATGTGTTTTTTGAATTTGCAGTTTCAGATACAGGAATTGGGATCAATCAAAAACAGCAAGAGAAATTATTTAGAAATTTTTCGCAAGTGGATCAATCCACAACCAAAAAGTATGGAGGGACAGGCCTAGGTCTCGCCATATCAAAAAAAATGATAGAAATGATGAATGGAAACATTAAAGTAGAAAGTGAAGAAAATATAGGAACTACATTCAGATTTGTAGTCAAACTGAGGAAAGATGTCAATAGTCATGAATCAGACAATGATCGCAAAATGAGTATCCAAGAGCAAGCACCAACTCCAAAGCACAATTCGCTGGAAGAGGTAGGCAGAAAAGATATTTGTATTCTGGTGGCAGAAGACAATAGAGCCAATCAAAAGTTGATTCAAATGATCTTAGGAAAGCTCAATGTCCAAGTAGATATAGTGGGGGATGGAAAACAAGCAGTAGAAAGTTATAAAAATAAATCCTATGATATGATATTTATGGATTGTCATATGCCTGTTTTGAATGGATACGATGCAACTAAAGAAATAAGATGCTATGAAAATAACCAACGGCATATACCCATTCTTGCATTAACCGCCAATGCTTTGGAGGGAGAGGATAGAGTATGCCTAGATGCTGGCATGGATGATTATCTTTCTAAACCGTATAAACCGGC
>CALKRZ010000025.1 GCA_937989765.1 uncultured Clostridia bacterium
AAATATTATCTTTTTTCAATTTCCTACCGTCTCCTCCATGTCAAGTATTACCTTTTCAACCTTAGAAATTTTAGTGCTCCCTAGATGAAATCTAAATTCCGTATTAATGCTTCCTCCAATTATATCTCTGCTTCTTTAGTGTTTTGTGACATAATCCCCACTTCTATAAGCAAGGGCTATTTTGGCGTGACTTTCGATACATTCCTTGCTGTTATACGACGGTTAAGCTGCATCTCACCAAAATTTTTCTGCTAATTTTGGAAACATTACCTCTAATTCCTCACTATCCTCATTCCACGTTAGCTCAATCTCTGGGTATGGAGTACTTTCAGCCTTATCATAAAAATCTTCTTTACCGGTGCACACCCTATATGCTTCATTCGCAACATATAAGAAATTTTCAAATTCAACTTCTCCAGATTCTTCATCCGTTATAATATCTGCTAAACTTTCCGGGTTCTTAAGTGCATCTTCATACACTTTTCTACCTTTGGATATTAACCATCCTCTAAAATAATCAAACCCATCATCAGAACATCCTCCATTAATTATGTATGCCGCTGCCCATAATTCTGAAGTATAAGATTCCATATGATACTTATTAAAAATCTTATCAAACTCAAGTATTTCTTCTGGTAAATACTTCGATAATTTCGACACAATTATTTCATGTTGCATATCCAAGTCTCCATCTGCCTCATTTTTCGTTTGCTCAATTAACTCCCAAAAAATTTGCTTATCCATCCTCTTTCGCCCCATAACATTTTATTTTTTGTAATTAATTTCTAGCTGTCGTAGTCACGCTAAACGCGCCAGTTACCTGACGCACTCGGCTCCCTGAACTATCCAAGTATAAAAAATCCCTATCGATGATCTAACACATAACATTTCTCAATCTTACCTACTAGAAATATGTAAATGAAGTATTAAAAGATTGCTCCATTGTAAGCTCATTTTTCTGCTATAAATAAAAGATGATTGCTTACACCTAAAAATTCAGGTTTTTCACAACAATAATAGTGATACTTAAGCCACAAACTATAACTTTCATCATCCATACTATTTATCTTATCTGCTAAGAGTTCACTTAGTCCATCCGCAGCAACTTCCGAATTTATTTTCAAATCAGAATAACTCAATAGCCTTCTACAATCTTCCACTGTATGAAAAATAAATGGGAAATCAGCAACCTTAAAATCTTCGTGATTATATTCATCACCTTTTATAAAACTTGAATTATAGCACATTGTTTCAGTTGTAATAACCATATCATTAGAAATAAAAGCGAAAAACATCTTACAATTATGTTTGCAAACTCGTTTTACTTCCTCTATACATTTTATTCTATCCTCAATTTTTGCTAAATGATATAATGGGTCAAAGCATAATATAATATCATAGCTATTATCTTCGATCATTGATATATCCATTGCATTACCCTTAAACACTTCAAGTGACATGTTAGAATCAACTTTTCCTTTGATTTGCTTGACATGTTTCTCAACTAACTCAATCGCGGTTACTCTAAATCCATTTCTAGCAAAATATAAGCTATATTCTCCAGTCCCAGCTCCTAAATCAAGTATTTTCATATCTGGTTTAAGATGTTTCTCGATTTGTCTTATGGTTGTCGAAAATTCGATTCTAGCCGCCTTTGTAGATAATCTTGTATTTTCATTAAAAATATCATAAACCGCTGAAACTCTATCCTCTTCATTTTCTAACTTGATAATATCCTCTACCTTCATATCTAAACATCCCTTCATCTATTTGCAATATCTTGTATTTTACTATATGACCCTAAATACAATCCCTATATTATCACTTGTTACTAACTGCGGTATACTAGATTTGTCGGACACAGGTAAGTTAGTGTAAAATGAGCCTGTGAAGGAGATAAAATGACAAATACCGGCAACCGCTATAATACTGAGTTCAAGGCTGATATCTTAACACTAATACAAGAAGAGGAGCAGCCTGTTAATACGGTAGCTAATGACTTTGGGGTGAATCCCCAGACCATACAAAACTGGCTAAAGTCTGTTGAAACAAAGCAGAATCCAACAAACAACCGTGTGTCAGAGTTGGAAGTACAGCTTAAGGAAAAAAAAAGAAAGAATGCTGATCTAGAGCAAACGGTAAATATACTAAAAAAGTCCGTAACCATCTTCATTCAAGACAACAGGCTTTGAATTACATGACTCCATGTGTTTTCAAACAAAAGTATTATATACATCAAGCCGCTTAGGACTCTCAAGTGCTTCAAATATTAAATGTAAAATAATTCAATTTCACAAATCGAGAACTGTATTACCTCTGAGAAAACGAAAGAAAACCTAACTTAATAGTGTCCATGTTTATCGAGAAAAGCTCTCTCTGTTAGGTGATGCATTCTACATGCCCCTTGCCAGTTATTATAATTAATTCATTAGCTTTAATATACCAGCACAAAATGATATTGGTTTAAATGCTTTGTTTCTGTATTTTAACTTACTTTCAATTTCTTCAAATACTAAATAACATTCCTCATAATCCCATATTGTCTTATTATTATTCATACACTCATTATGTTGTCCCCTACTATTAAATGCAACATCACCAATTGCAATTATTCCATTAATATCCAAATAAGACGCAAGATTATTTATAAAAGCTGCTTTTTCATTGTTCTCTAAATGATGTATAGCATATGTACTTACTATGAAATCAAACTTATAAGAGTCTAAGTCACTTGGCATTCCATTATTAAAATCCCACTTTATCAATTCACTATTAGGCATTTTCCCTTTAGCAATGGTAATCATCTCATCTGAAAAATCAATGCCGAATATCTTATGATCATCATTATATAATCGTTGCGTTAGTTTTCCAGTGCCAAATCCAATATCTAATATCCTTAGCTTCTTTCCTTTTGTAAACATATTATATATCTCATCTATCAATTCATCATAACCTGCAAACGGATATTCATATTCCTCTTTACTTTCTTTTACGCTTAAATCATAATCTTTTGCCCATTCATCAAATTTGTGGTCACCTAACATTTTTACTCCTCCATTTTTTTATATATCACAGTAGGATGTGTTGGCTAACTATAGGATTCTTGCATGAAGATCATGCCATAAAAATAACCCAACATACTTAAGTCGTTTATTCTATCTATTTCATAACTTCTAGCTACCATACAAATATATGAAAGCAAATATCAAAACCTTCGTTAGCTCTAACATTACTTCAACATATCTTCACTAAATATTGCATAGCAATCACAATCCACAAAGTCCCTATTCATTCTTTTATGATACTTTCTTCTCCTACCCTCGTACTGTATGCCTGACTTTTTCATAACTTTCGTATATGCCGCATTTTCTGAATGATGTATAGCTTGTACCCTGTTCCATCCAACTTCATTACACAAAAGAATATTTGGTGATCAGATGATCCTTGCTAGTGGATGTATCATTTTTTTACAAATCTAAGTATTGCCTCTTGATTTCTGTACACCATCAGCTAGTTAAGATTTTTTAGTAAAATAAGCTATATATTGGAATTATCATAGTATTAAATTCTATATTGTGCAATAATACTACACAATAAATGAACAAAACAAAAAAAAGATAAGCAAAAGCCAGTGCCTGCAAACCTTGCAAACACTGGCTTTTATCACTGCGCCCCACGCGAATCGAACGCGCGGCCTTCTGGTCCGGAGCCAGACGCTCTATCCACTGAGCTAAGGGCGCATAGTGATTATCTACTCAAATTTTACTATACATCCTAAAATATGTCAAATAAAAAATGCTCCCAGCGCATATATTCTAGGAGCATTGCTTGATTTATTTTATTGATCAAATCCCCAAGAACGCTTGTATATACATTTACCCTTGGGTGTCTCACAAGTGGAGTTGGGAACGGGTATATGGGAAAACACATTCTTTTTCTTATACTTCATAGGAAACAAAGTACATAGTCGATCCATTACATTATCCATAAATACTTCTTCTGCATATTCTTCGGAAAAATGATATCGCACAGATCTACAAAGAATCTTGTTTTGATAGCTTTCATCCTGTATGGACTTTATGCTTTTACCCAGTGCGCTACTATCCTTCCATTCTCCACTTGACAGTGCTTTTTCAACATACCCTTCTAATGCAAATACATCAGAGTCTTTACAGTTCATTATGATCATCCTCCATATTTTGGTAACTTGTATATATATTACCATAAATCATATGAATTAAAAATCCTAAAATATACCTAAATATAAAAAAATATAAGATCTGCATAGCTTAAGGTGATAAGCTTATGAAGAAAGCAGTTTTTAAAAAACTGCTTTCTTCTATGCAATCTTATATTTAGGATTTGTAGTATATATAATTTTATGCAAAAATTAATAAAAATAAGGGGAGCCCCCGTATCCATATCCGCCATAGCCGCCATAGGGATATCCATAGTAAGTATATGGGTTATATCCAATCCGTCTTCTATAAATAGGACGTCTTCTTCCAAAAAGCTCTGTCAAAATAAGACTTCCTAGTAGTCCCCGTACCAAAGCTGCTCTAGGAATGTACTGACGCTCTGCGTCTTCTCTTTTTTCTACACCTAGTAATTCTGGCATCTCTTTGGTTGCTCTTCCATACATGCGATCCACCATTTGATCTACTACAGCCTTATCCATCACTTCCGCATAGATTGGACTTGCCTCATAGTCCATACGATCACATTCACTGATTACATATACTTGCATCTTTTTACATACATCTGGATACATTTTCACCATCGTATCCATTTCTTTGACCATGACATCCTCTACGTCTTGTGTAGGTGTCGGCATTGGCATAGGCATTCCATAACAAGGACTAGAAGGGTATGCTACGGGTGCTGTAACAGGTGCCATAGGTGCTGTTGACATTCCTGCTTGCATTGGTGTTGGCATTGCAGTTGGCATAACCATAGGTGCTGTGGGTTGACACATAGGGTATGGCATCGGTTGGGTCATGGTAGGATATGCTCCTGGTTGCATCGTCATTGGATATCCTGCTGGCTGAACCATCGGTTGCATCATTGGCTGTAGTGTAGCTGGTGAAACATCCATGCCACATCCACATTTTCTTTCTTCCATACGAGAACCTCCTCATCATCATTTGGGTTTTTACCCCAGTAATAGTATATGCGATATATTCTATTTGGTTCATATAAAAAAAAGCAGACTGCCTATTTTTAGCAGTCTGCTTTTTCTATATTTATTGTATATACTTATTTCATAGGAATCGTAACAGGTGTCAGATCCCATATTTCATCCGCATATTGTTTAATGGTTCTATCACTGGAGAACTTACCGCTATTTGCCACATTGAGGATCGCCATACGTGCCCATCGTTTTTGGTCTCTATAGGCTTCATCAATTTTACCTTGTGCTTCTGCATAAGCATCAAAATCTTGGAGTATATAATACTCATCGGCTCTGCCTCCTGCACCATTTAATAAAGTTTCATATAGTTCTCTAAATAGTTCTGGGTCTTTTGGAGATACAGTTCCATTGATCAGTTGTGTTAATACCATTCGTACATTCTGATTTGTATTGTATACATTCCATGGATTATAGGAATGATTTTTTGTCATTTCGATGACTTCATCCGCAGTGAGTCCAAAGATAAAGATATTGTCATCTCCTACTTCTTCTTTGATCTCCACATTGGCTCCATCGAGTGTACCCACTGTAACAGCACCATTTAACATAAACTTCATGTTTCCTGTACCAGATGCTTCCTTACTTGCTGTAGAGATTTGTTCACTTACATCTGCCGCTGGGAATAACTTTTCTGCTAAGGATACTCTATAGTTTTCTAAGAATACCACTTTCAGTTTTCCGCCCAGACTTGCATCATTGTTTACGAGTTCTGCCACGTTATTGATCAGTTTGATGATCAGTTTTGCTTTTCTATATCCTGCTGCTGCTTTAGCGCCAAAGATAAAGGTTCTTGGATAAAGATCCATCCCTGGATTTTGTTTTAGTTGGCCGTATAGATGCATAATGTAGAATACATCGAGCAGTTGTCTTTTATATTCATGAAGTCGTTTGATTTGAATATCAAAAATAGAATTAGGGTCTACATCTACTCCATTATGCTCTTTGATATACTGTGCTAATTTTACTTTATTTTCGTATTTGATATCCATAAATGCTTTTTGGAATTGTGCATCATCTGCATACGCTTCTAGTTTTTTAAGTTCTGTTAGTTCTGTAGCCCACTTGTCTCCGATTTTTTCTGTGATGAGTTTTGCCAAAGTTGGATTAGAATGTGCCAACCATCTTCTTTGAGTAATCCCGTTGGTTTTATTATTGATTTTTTCTGGCCATACTTCATAAAAATCTTTGAGTTCTTGGTGTTTTAATATTTCTGTATGTAGTGCCGCCACACCATTTACTGAGTGACTTCCTACGATCGCTAACCATGACATTCTTACTTGACCGTCTGCTACGATAGCCATTCTACGGATTCTTTCATGATCATTAGGGAATTTTGCCATGAGTTCTAGGCAAAATCTTCTGTTGATCTCTTCGATGATTTGATAGATTCTAGGCAGTAGTCTGCTGAATAACTCCACAGGCCATTTTTCAAGTGCTTCTGCCATGATCGTATGATTGGTATACGCACATACCTTGGTTGTGATCCCCCAGGCTACATCCCAATCAAGACCTTCTTCATCTATTAGAATACGCATTAATTCTGGTACAGTTACAGATGGATGCGTATCATTTAGTTGGAATGCTACCTTTTCTGGAATCAAGGTAAGATCCTTATGTGTTTGTTTGAATTTCTTGATGACTTGTTGTACTGTGGCGGAGATAAAGAAATACTGTTGTTTTAACCGTAGTTCTTTACCTGCATAATGTTCATCCGCAGGGTATAATACTTCTGCTATGGTTTTAGCTAAGTTCTGCTCTTCTAGCGCTTTATGATAGTTTCCTTGGTTAAATGACTGTAGGTCAAATTTATTGACTGCTTCTGCATCCCAAAGTCTTAGCGTATTTACTGTGTTATTTTTGTACCCGATGACAGGATAATCATAGGGTACTGCTATCACAGATTGATAATTTTCAAGCTTAAATGTATATTTCCCATTTTCGCCCTTGACTCCCTGCACATTGCCGCCAAACTTTATTTCTACTGCATATTCAGGTCTCTTGACACCCCAGGCATCGCCTTTATCTAACCAGTTATCTGGCTTTTCTACTTGATAGCCATCAATAATTTTTTGTTCGAAAATACCATAATGGTATCTGATCCCACAGCCATAAGCTGGTAGTTCTAATGTAGCCAAAGAATCTAGAAAACAAGCGGCGAGTCTTCCAAGTCCACCATTTCCAAGTCCTGGATCTGCTTCTGCTTCTTCAATCGCATTATAGTCGATCCCTAATTCTTCAAATACTGCTTTTACTGTATCTTCTACTGCCAAGCTGATCAGGTTATTTCCAAAAAAACGTCCCATAAGAAATTCCATGGACATATAGTACATGGTCTTTACATCTTGATCTTCATATGTTTTGTGCGTAGCAATCCATTTATCATTGATGATATCTCTGATTGCATAGGCTGTTGCCGTATATATATCTTGTGTAGAAGCATCTTCAATTGTTTTTCTAGAAAAGTTTTTCACATTATCAATAATTGCTTGTTTTAATTCTTGTTGACTCATCATACTTTCACTCATTTTTTTCCCTCCATATAATCCGCATAGTTATACTATGTATCGTGTAAGTGCTACTTTTTCATATATACCCATTGTGCAGTAATTTAAACACTATGACTATTAGTCGTAATTTTCAATCAAGTTTTGTCCAGAAATATGACATCTCGCTTATTGTATGCATATAGGGTTCATTACATTCTTGCAGGAAATTTATTTTTTGTGATACTCCAATAAAACATGTTAAAAA
>CALKRZ010000026.1 GCA_937989765.1 uncultured Clostridia bacterium
TATCGGAAGCATTTGAAGCGATACAGACATTATCAGAAACCAATGAACAGCAGCATCAAGAGATTATGAAAGAATTAAAGGGCGATATACAGATTGTGGAAACTGTGATAAAAAGAATAGCAAAATAAAAGGAGACCTTATTTTTTTGGGTCTTTTTTTGATAGAGCTTTTAAAAGTCGAAGAGGTCAAACAACGCCATATGGGAACTAAATCTGTAGCGTATACAAAAAAAATTGTATAAATATTGACAATGGTATGATATGGATATAAAATTAATTATATTACTAGACTTTTATAGAACTTTTTCGACAAAATTTATAATGACGATACAGCGTACAGCAAGTTATTATGTCTAACGGAGGGATAAAATGAAGCGAGTATTGGTTGTAGATGATGCAGCATTCATTAGGGGTTCATTAAGAGTCATGCTAGAAGGACATGAGTTTGAAGTCGTAGGAGAAGCAGAAGATGGAGAGGAAGCTGTGAAACAATATGTAGCGCTAAAGCCGGATATCGTAACGATGGATGTGACCATGCCAGGGATGGATGGACTGCAAGCATTAAAAAAAATCAAAGAATTAGATAAAAATGCAAAAGTAGTCATGATCACTGCGTTAGGCAAAGAAGATACGGTAAAGCAGGCGATCTTGCATGGCGCGGTGAACTTTATCGTGAAACCGTTTACAGCAGAGGGATTGCTTAAAGTGCTAAATAAAGTATAGTGGATATATGATAACAAAGGGGGGAGTTTTTTGCATACCCATGTATCCTTAGAACCTATGCAGGAAATGTTTATATTTGAAACGCTTCAGTTGGCAGAGCAGTTGGAGCAGCGTATTTTAAGCAGTGAGAATGCCAATAGCAATACAGCGTCTATTGATGAGATTTTCCGCATTATGCACACCATCAAGGGTTCAGCAGCTATGATGATGTTTGATCAGATTGCTTCTTTGGCACATGCCTTAGAGGACTTGTATGATATGCTGCGGACAGAACAGACGATAGAGGTAGATTCAAGAATTCTCACAGATCTTACGTTGGATGCGGTAGATTTTATTAAACAGGAGATCGATAAAATACAGCAGGGAAAAAAAGCAGATGGGGATTCATCCCCACAGATGCAGAAGGTTCAGATATATATTTCTAGTTTGGATCGTAATCTTCAGCATAAAGGGATGGAAGCAGCAACTATAACCAAAACATCCCAGCAACAACCTTTTTATGTTAGTTCTTGTCAAAATTCTGGAACTGTGAAAAGCAGAGCTTTTATAGCACATCTGTTTTTTGAAGATGGTTGTGAGATGGAAAATATACGGGCATTCACAGTCGTGCATAATCTGCAGGAATTGTGTCAAGAACTTTTGTTTTCCCCAGAAGATATTTTAGAAAACACAGATAGTGTTAAAATTCTTCGTGAGCAAGGATTTCATATCGTCTTTAGAACAAGAGAAAGTGTAGAAGAAGTGAATCAATTTTTTGCACAGATTCCTTTTTCAGAGAAGGTCAGTGTACAGGAAGTGGGTGAACGAGAGTATCATGCAGAACCTCTCGTGCAGGCAAAATCTTCCCAAGTGCATATACAGGAAGAAGTAAAAAACAATGATCCACTGCTGATATCTATGGGGAAGCAGGGGGTAGGAAGCCAACTAATGACGGTAAGTGTGGAAAAGTTAGATTCCCTCATGGATTTAGTAGGAGAATTAGTGATTTCGGAGGCGATGGTTTCACAAAATGGGGATATTAAAGGGTTAAAACTGCATAATTTTCAAAAGGCAGCTAGACAGCATAAGAAGCTGATCAGTGATCTACAGGATCTAGCAATGTCCATCCGTATGGTGCCTTTAGAGGGAACTTTTCAAAAGATGAATCGTTTGATCCGAGATGTAAGTCGTAAGCTTGAGAAAGAAATCAGTCTTAAAATTATTGGAGAAGATACAGAAGTGGATAAAAATATCATAGAAAAAATTTCGGATCCTTTGATGCATCTGATCCGAAATGGAGTAGATCACGGAATAGAATTGCCTCAAGAGCGCATGGCCCAAAACAAAACCAAACAGGGTACGATCACCCTAGAAGCAAAGCATGCAGGGGGAGAAGTATGGATTATTGTTCGAGATGATGGGAGAGGGCTCAACAAAAGTCGTATCGTAGAGAAGGCACAGCGAGCCGGGTTGACTACAAAACAAGAACATGAACTCTCAGAAGGAGAAATACACAGCTTTATATTTGCACCAGGGTTTTCGACCAAAGAAAGTGTATCAGAATTATCAGGCCGAGGAGTAGGCATGGATGTAGTCATGCAAAATATACAAAAAGTAGGCGGTAGTATAACAGTAGAAAGCAAGGAACATATAGGCTCTATCTTTACGATCAAAGTCCCTCTTACCTTGGCGATCATCGATGGTATGACAGTGAAAGTAGGTCAATCCGCTTATAGTATTCCCATTACCTCTATTAGAGAGTCCTTTAGACCACGGGAGCAAGAGACCATCTGTGATCCGAGTGGCAGAGAAATGATTTTGATCCGAGGCAATTGTTATCCTATTATTCGGCTACATGAATTATATAAGATCCAGACAGACATTTATGAATTTCACAAAGGAATACTGATCATGGTAGAGCATGATGGAAAAAGCATCTGCTTATTGGCGGATGCCTTACTAGGAGAACAGCAAGTGGTAGTAAAACCTCTGCCAAGGTATATAAAAAAGGTACAAGGAATCGCAGGATGTGCATTATTAGGCGATGGGAAAATCAGCCTTATTTTAGATATTTCTAGTCTAGTGTGAGAGGAGAGAGAGCATGGCAGAAAATGCAACAGATCTATTTCAGGAAGAGGACACCCAGAAGGGAAAACATTTAATATTTGCACTAGGAAATGAACAGTACGGCATACCCATCGGTCATGTGATAGAGATCATAGGGATACAGCCCATTACAGAAGTTCCAGAGCAGCCAGAGTATGTCAAAGGAGTGATTAATCTTAGGGGAAAAATTATACCAGTCATGGATGTCCGCCTACGATTTAAAAAAACACATAGAGAATATGATGATCGAACTTGTATCATCGTGATAGAAGTATCTGATCTGTGTATTGGTATCGTAGTGGATCTAGTTTTGGAAGTGATCAGTATTGACGATGAAAATATTGCACCACCACCTAAGTGGAATAAAGATTCGTACAGTCGATATGTGCAGGGCATCGGAAAAGTGGGAGACTCGGTCAAAATATTACTGGATTGCAAGAAGTTATTGGATGAGGAAGAACTCTTAGAATTACATACATTGGATATGAATGAAGAATAAAAGGAGGCAGTGCAGATGAGATGGTTTAAAAATCGGAAAATAGGTACTAAACTTATGATCGGTTTTATTATTGTTACAATATTAACAGGAATGATTGGCTATATAGGAATTATAAGTATGCGTAAAATCAATACTTCTTATACTGAAATGTATGAGCGTAATACAGTGCCACTGGGGATTATGGGAGAAATATCAAGTGATTTCTTAAGAATTCGAGTCAATATGTTATATATGTTTGTGAATACTTCGAAGGTTACTGAGTACGAGAGTAATGTGGATATACTCCGAGGAGCAATAGATCAAAAATTAACTCTCTTTGAAAAAGAAATTGATACAAAACAAGAGCAGGAATATCAAAAGTTAAAAGCTGGACTAACTCAGTATACGGCTATCTGTAATAAAGTAATAGAAGCATTAAAAACAGGGAAACAAGAGGAAGCAATGACAATCTTACAAACGGGTAAGGTAGCAGGAGAACAAGTGGATCAAGCGATAAAAACTCTCTTTGAATTTAATATCCAAGAAGCAGATACGAAAGCCAAAGAGAATCTGATAGAAACGAATACGGTAACCCTGATGATGGTACTCATTATTGCTGTGGCTATGATCGTGGCGCTCTTTCTAGGCAGTTGGTTGGCTCGTATGATTAGTAAGCCAGTAAAGCAAGTGGCAGAAGCAGCAGAACGGTTAGCGATAGGCGATATAGATATTGCAATACAGGCCTCATCCCAAGATGAAATAGGAGATCTAGTCCGTTCTTTTACAAAGATGGTCGATAATATTAGAGAAGGTGCTACAACAGTAGCAGAGATTGCAGCAGGAAATCTAGAAATCCATGTAGAAGAAAAGTCTAACAAAGATGTACTAGGTAAAAACCTGAATTATATGATCAGAAATATCCATGCGGTAGTGGCAGATATTAATATGTTGGCGACTTCGGCTTTAGAAGGAAGGTTACAGGCAAGAGCGGATGTATCGGCTCATGTGGGAGAGTATAGAAAGAT
>CALKRZ010000027.1 GCA_937989765.1 uncultured Clostridia bacterium
GGCTACGGACGAGCAGTTAGAGCAGGAATTAGGACAATCTATTTCTCTTTTAGTACTCCAAGCGGGTACGGCTATTTCCACGGCTATATTATACAATGCAACTAAGCGTAAAGCGAATACCGATCCTTTAACAGGAGCCAAAACGAGAAGATATTTAAAAGATTTTCTTAAAAAAGAAATATATCGGGCTGAACGATATGAACGGAAATTTTGTGTACTATTTTTTGATATTGATAATTTTAAAAAGTTTAATGATACTTATGGTCACAAGGTTGGAGATGAAGTGCTAAAGATCATTACTAAGCTTTCAAATGAGGCAGTAAGAAGTACAGATTTGGTCTCTCGATATGGAGGGGAAGAGTTTGTCATCGTATTGTCAGAAACAGATTTTAATCGAGGGTGTGAAGTAGCAGAAAGAATTCGAAGTAGTATTGCAGAGTATTCTCTCCAAAAAGAATTAGGGATCGAGCAGCAGCTTACGGTGAGTATAGGATTGGCAGAATATCCCGTAGATGCAAACATAGATGAAGATATTATTATTAAAGCGGACTGGGGCATGTATGCAGCCAAAAGAAATGGGAAAAATCAAGTAAAGGCATTCAGAGAATGCAGTGAATTATTTGAAAAAGATCAGGAAAAAGGATATTGTGAACTGCCCAAAAAAGGATAAGGCATGCCTATCCTTTTTTTCTTGCAACTTTTTAGAAATACTATATAATAAATATAACTCGTATTCTATAAAAAATGAGTGATAAGGAGGGTTTGTATGAGGCAAAAGTTATTAGAAATACTAGAAAAAGACAGTAGGCTGTCTGTAGAGGATTTAGCCACTATGTTGGGCGTACAAAAAGAAGATGTACAAAGAGAAATTGAGACTTTAGAGGCGGAACAAATTATCTGCGGATATCATACATTAATCAATTGGGATCAGACGGATAAGGAATCAGTTACAGCATTGATTGAGGTGAAGGTGACACCTCAAAGGGGGGAAGGTTTTGATAAAATTGCCCATAGGATCTACAATTTTTCAGAGGTAAAAGCAGTATATTTGATGTCTGGAGGATTTGATCTTACGGTAATAGTAGAAGGAAAAACGATGAAAGAAGTAGCACTATTTGTTGCGCATAAATTAGCGCCATTGGATACAGTGCTCAGTACAGCCACCCATTTTGTCCTCAAAAAGTATAAAGAGTATGGTATTATTTTTGAAAAAGGGCAAAAAGATGAGAGGATGATTGTTTGTCCATGAAAGAACATTTACTAGCATCTAAAGTCACTGGTATACCCCCGTCAGGTATTCGGAAGTTTTTTGATATCGTAACAGAGATGAAAGATGTCATATCATTAGGTGTGGGAGAACCAGATTTTGATACACCTTGGCATATTAGAGAAGAAGGAATTTATTCTTTAGAAAAAGGAAAAACTATCTATACATCCAATTCGGGGTTGATGGAACTACGTCAGGAAATAACACTCTATTTAGAACGTCGATATAAGATTGGATATGATCCCAAAACCCAAGTGTTAGTCACAGTGGGTGCCAGTGAAGGGATTGATCTAGCGCTTAGAGCGCTTATTAACCCAGGGGATGAGATATTAATTCCTGAACCTTCTTATGTGTCTTACAAACCGTGTACTGTATTAGCAGGTGGAGTTCCCGTGGTGATTGCGACGAAAGCAGAAAATGAGTTTAGATTGACTGCAGAGGAGCTAGAAGCCAATATAACGCCTAAGACTAAAGCCCTGATTCTTCCATATCCCAACAATCCTACCGGGGCAATTATGAGAAAAGAAGACCTAGAAAAAATTGTAGAAGTACTAAAGAATAAAGATATTATTGTAATTTCAGATGAAATCTACGCAGAACTTACATACGGTGGAGAGCATATTTCTATTGCTTCATTCCCAGAAATGTACGAGCAGACAGTTGTTTTAAATGGATTCTCAAAAGCATATGCGATGACTGGATGGAGAATGGGATATGCTGCAGGACCGCAGGCTCTGATTGCTGCTATGACCAAGATTCATCAATATGCGATCATGTGTGCACCTAGTACAAGTCAGTATGCAGGAATACAAGCTCTGCGACATGGAGACGAAGATGTACAAATGATGAGAAGTTCTTATGATGGCAGAAGACGGCTCTTAGTTCAAGGCTTCCGAGATATGGGACTTGACTGTTTCGAACCTTTAGGGGCATTCTATGTATTTCCTTGTATTCAAAAAACAGGCCTTTCGTCCAATGAATTTTGTGAAAGACTGCTCCAAGAACAAAAAGTAGCAGCTGTTCCGGGAACTGCTTTTGGGGATTGTGGAGAAGGTTTTATACGTTGTTCCTATGCATATTCTGTCGAAAATTTAAAAGAAGCATTGCATAGAATAGAACAATTTGTGAAAAAATATATATAAAGAAAAACCACCAAAGTATTAAATTTGGTGGTTTTTTTGAGTATACATAGATTTAAAATCTATGTAAGAGAGCCAACTGTTCAGGTTTACAGTTATTTTTCAATACTTTTACAAGAAGGACAGATTCCATAAAAATATAATTTTTCACTCACCAGTTCGAATTCTGTAGTATGGGCAATACGTTCCCTCACATCAGATAAGATGTCGGTATCCAAATCCTGCACTTCGTGACAGTGAATACAGATTACATGGGGATGACAGTGGATTTTGGCATCGTAACGAAAACTATCTTCGCCCACATTAAGCTCTTGTACCAAATCAACTTTTTTTAAGGCATCCAAAGTCTTATACACTGTAGCCAAGCTCATAGTGGGATGGAGGCTTTCGAGAGATTTATAAATGGATTCAGCACTGGGGTGCTCAGTAGTATTACACAACATATGAAAAATAGCTAATCGTTGGGGTGTCACTTTTAAATTTTTCATCTTTAGTAGTTCTGCTAATTCTTTCATAGGGTTCATCTCTCCTTGAGAACAACTTTCCTCTAATAATAATATAATACTATTATTAAACTTCGTCAATATAATTTTTAATTTTTAACAAATATTTCTTGTCAAAAAAAGAGTAATTCATTATACTGGAACTATAGGTTTTAATAGATTTATTTCTTTGACTATTTTTGTAATATAGATTAGGTTTTTATGATCAACGTTGTATTTATAACTTGACTATGCTAAAATACTTGTAAAACAAAGTGAATACTATATGAAGGTGGGGATCCAGATGGCAGTAAATGTAGAATTTATTAATCCATTTATTCAAGGAACGCAGGCAATCCTGCGGGATGTATGCCAGGAAGAAGCAAAATTAGGAAAGGTTCATTTGAAGGAATCACCCTATATGAGCGATACGGTAGCTATAATTATAGGAATTACAGGCGATATTAAAGGTCAAGTCATTTTTAGTTTAGGTACAGGAACAGCCTGTTCCATCGCATCTAAAATGATGATGGGAATGCCGGTATCTGAGTTAGATGAAATGGCTAAGAGTGCTATTTCAGAATTGACAAATATGATTTTAGGAAATACAGCTACTATTTTTTATAATCTAGGCATTACTATTGATATCACGCCTCCCTCGCTTCTTATGGGGCAAAATATTCAGATCTCTACGAATAAGATGAAAACGATATGTCTCCCACTGCAACTCAGTGGAGGTGCTACATTTGAAATTGATGTATCACTTCAAGACAATAAAAAATAAGGAGCATTACTATGCACATTGTACTCTTAGAACCAGAGATTCCACAAAATGCAGGCAATATTGCTAGAACTTGTGCTGCTACAGGCTGTAGTCTTCATTTGATTTATCCTCTAGGGTTTTCTGTGGAGGACAAACATCTTAAAAGAGCGGGGCTTGATTATTGGGAATTTTTGGATATTAGATATTATGATAGTTTTGATGAATTTATAAAGACATTTCCAGATGCCCCAATATATATGGCCACTACGAAAGCAGTACACACGTATGTGGATGTATCGTACACAGAGGATTGTTTTATTATGTTTGGCAAAGAAAGTGCAGGCATTCCAGAGGAGATTTTAAGAAAGTATCCAAATACGAGTATTCGCATACCGATGATTGAAGAAGCTAGATCATTAAATTTAGCTAATTCAGTTGCTATTGTGATCTATGAAGCACTACGGCAGCAGCAATTCCAAGGACTTCAAAGAAAAGGTGCGCTTAGAAATTATACATGGGATGAATAATAAAAAACCTGATGAAACTCATCAGGTTTTTTTGTCTGTTTTAGGCTTATCATTTTTGTTGGATTGAATCTGCTGCATTTGACAATTTCCATTAAACTTGGCTCCCTCATCTACAATCAATGTAGCAGAAAGTACATTGCCATTCATAATAGCAGTAGCAGAAAGATGTACATGCTGATCGCATTGAATATTGCCGTGAATAGTACCTGCAATTAAGGCATGATGGGCGGTCACATTTCCTTCAACAATTCCTTTTTCTCCGACAACAAGATCTCCGTCAATGGTTGCCTCTCCGATATATTTACCATCTATTCGAATGGTACCGCTTCCTTTTAGTGAAGCACTTTCTAGTACTGTATTTTCACCGATTAATGTTTGTATTTTTTCGAATGATGCTTTTGATTTTCCGATCATGGTGTTTCCTCCCCTAAATAATCTCTTGGATTTTGTGGTTCATCATGAATACGTACTTCATAATGGAGATGAGGACCCGTGCTACGTCCACTGCTGCCAGATTTAGCAATTACATCCCCTCTTTTTACAAAATCGCCTTCTTTGACGAGCAATGAAGAATTGTGAGCATAACGGGTAGTAAATCCAAAGCCGTGATCAATAATGATCAGTCGACCATAGCTTCCCTGATAACCTGAAAAGAGTATGACACCTTCACCAGTAGCGAGTACTTCAGTTCCATGGGACACGGCGATATCAATACCCGTATGCAGTTCTCGCCCGCGTCCGGTGAAGGGATTTTTACGAATCGCCATTTCAGATGTAATCTTACCTTGTGCAGGCCAACCCGTAGGATAAGCTGAAAGGTAGGGAAGTGCTTTATCTATTCGTTGGCTCAATGCTTGATATGCTTTTAATTCTTTGGTAATTAGATCGTCTAACTGAGTAAAATGGATAGAAAGAGCTGTGGAGTTTTCTAAAAAATTTTTGCTAGGTAAATTGTTCTTAATCACAAGGAAGCTACTGCGGCTTGATTGTATGGCTTGACTGCTATGTTTTTTGGAAGTTGGGGCGGTCTGTTCTAATTTTTCATCTAATTGCTCTTTATATTTTTCTAAAACATCTAGTTTTTGTTCTAATTCATTGTATTGCATTTGAAGTTTTTGCAGTTCGTGATCAAAAAGCTGATTTTGAGATTTTAATGTTGAATTTAGTTCTATACGGTTTTTTAGTTCTTGGCCAAAACCATTTACCTGAACTTGATAAGTTGAAATGCGTAATGAAGAGGTCAAAAGTGCTATAATAAGCACACAGATACAAATCCACATTGGATGCCAAATCCAATTAGGGATCTGTAGACTTTTTATTTTCTGAGTAGAATCAGGGATTAACATAATCGTTGTGTATTTGCTTTTTTGTACTCTTTTTTTCATATGGATCCACCTAACCACATATTTCATATAATGTATGAAATGCCTTATGCTACAGGAACCAGATATAATTTTAATCATAATATTTAGTATATATTATAACATCTCATTAATAATAATGTAACACTTTTTTGAAAAAATAAACCCCTAAAAAATATTTTGTAATATTTACTCTTATATTTTAGGGTTAAAATACCAATGAATATGCATAGATTTAAAATAGGATATGAATAAACAGAGAGTACAATGGAAATAATAAGTGCAGTCAATTTAGAAAGAAGGGTGCATATGTTTTGGACTGGAATTATAATAGGAATATTTATAGGTGCAGCTGTGGGGATATTAATCATGTCTATGGCAGTATCTGCAGGAAGCACTAGGGAGGCTGAGTGTTATTTGGCATACCAGGGACAGTCTCCGAGGCAAACTTCTGAAAAAGAGTTTATATCCTCTGAGCATACTATAGAAGAAAAAAGTGAATAAGTCCTATTTATGTAGTTCTCCTCATATACTGTATAAACTAAATCAAATAGAGTAGAGGAGAAGAACATGGAATTATTGTACATAGGGTGGAGTATGGCTTCATTTGTTTTAATCTTGGCTGGGGCAGTACTTCTTTTTATGATTTTGCCAAAGCTAAGGAAAAGTCTAGAGGAGGATATGACAGATATAGGGATCACACTGCTCATGCAGTTGGTGTACAGCATCGAACAAACCCACAAGGAGTTAGACGGATTTCAAAAAAAAGACATGGCGCGTACTCGTGGAAAAGAAATCATTGAAAAGTATACTCTTTGTATGCAGGATGAAGAGTTAGAGTTATTCATTGAAGGAGAAGTTTATAAAATGAAATATTGTTCTAGATCTTAAATTTGTGTAGATGCTGATGAAGCATCTTTTTTTTATGAATTGATACATGAATATTGTCTAATAATGTTATATTGGTTACAATACAAGTAGAAATAAGAGAGAAAGGACGAAAATTATGCTAAGCTGTTGTTTGTCTACTGCAAGATTGATTATACGAGATATGCATGAAAATGATTTTCAATATGTACTTCAGATGTATAATACTCCTGCTTTGTATAGTTTTGCAACGGGTATAAATCATCCTTTTTCCATAGAGGAACTGCGTAGAAAGTATATAGAGAGCAGAAATTGTGATCTCAGCTTTTTTTGCACGGCTTGGCAACAGCAGGATTGTGGACAATTTATTGGATGTATTCGTGGTTTTTTGTACAAGGAGGAACAAGATCAAAAAAATCATTTATGGCTTAGTATGCTCATGGTTCATGAAAAGTACCTTCGACAGCATTATGGAAAAGAAATAACAGAAGCGCTATTGAAATACGTAAAAAGTTATTTTAATATTTCAGAAGTATATATAAGTGTTGTGATTGAAAACAAAACAGCACAAAAGTTTTGGACAAGTATGGGGTTTTCTTTGTGTCGAACTATAATTTCCCAAGATTTAACGATTCATTCATCACAGCCAGTATATATTTATAAAAAATGTCTATAATTTTTTCGACTTTGCATAACGGCAATTGACAAACTTCTGCAATTTATATATAATGAATTTGTAACAATTGTGTAATATATTTCAGTAGTGGGGGAAAAATTATGGGATGTGTGGGGACAGTAGGGAAGATTTTTGCTTTGGGCACAATCATTTCACTTGTAAGTATATCCTCTGTATTTGCAGAAGTCAGAGGAATCACCACAGGCACGAATATAAATATACGAAAAGGACCTGACATACAGCAGGAAAGAATCGGTTCTTTACAAAAAGATGAGTCAGTTTTGATAGTAGGTAGTGAAAACGAGTGGTATCATATTGGGCTGCAAGATGGAAGTACAGCATACGTAGCAGCACAATTTGTAAAAATAGTAGAAGTAGATAGTCTTGTTACTGGAAATAAGGTCAATATCCGTCAAAATCCTTCTATTCATAGTGAAATTCTTGGACAAGCTTCCATGGATGAACAACTAGTAGTAAAAGGAAAAATGCAAGATTGGTATTTGATTCAATATAATGAGGGCAATGCCTATATTCATAAAGACTTTATTTCAGGAAGTTTTCTGGATCAACTTCCTGAAATGGAAGTAGCAGTAGAAACCAATGTGGAAGGTCAGTATGGCGTTGTGAATTCTAATAACGGGTTGAATTTGCGAGAAACTTCATCAGTAGATTCACAAGTGCTAATGACTTTGTCTAATGGAGAGATCCTTGAAGTAATAGAGCATGATGGAAAATGGGCACATGTGCGAACACAGAATGGTGAAACTGGATATGTGAGTGTTGAATTTATTGTGATTCGTAGAGGAGCCATGCCAGCTCGAGAGAATAAAAGCAAGGGGCAGGAAATTGTACAGTATGCAATGCAGTTTATTGGAACGCGATATCAATATGGAGGCACTTCCCTTACCAACGGAGTAGATTGTTCAGGTTTTACCAGTCAAGTCATGAAGGCTTTTGGTGTATCCGTATCACGTTCTTCTAGAGATCAAGGTAATAATGGAGTGGATGTTTCAAGATCTCAACTGATGCCAGGAGATTTAGTGTTTTTTGATACAAACAAAAAGATAAGTGGGAAAATAACCCATGTAGGAATTTTTGTGGGTAATGGAAAATTTATACACGCTTCCTCTACAAGAATTAATTCTGTTACTATTGATAATCTAAATGATGATTATTATTCAAGGAGATATTTAAAAGCGGTACGTGTAGTGAGATAATCCAGCAGATGATAGATCAAAAGATATAAAAAAGTGTGCATTAGGCACACTTTTTTATATCTTTTGATCTAATTGGCGCGTATAGTTTTGTTTGTGCTGTAGTACTTTTGGTACATATTGTTGCGTTTCTCGAAAGGGAGGAATACCTCCATATTTTTGCACATTACCTGGACCTGCGTTATAGGCCGCCAAGGCTTTTTGTATATTGCCATCAAACTTATTTAGCATGTCTCGTAAATAACGGGCGCCACCATCAATATTTTGTTCGATACTCCATGGATTGGCTACTCCTAGCATACGAGCAGTACCAGGCATTAACTGCATGAGCCCTTGCGCTCCAGCATGAGATTTGGCCATAGGATTAAAATTACTTTCTTGTTTAATCACAGCTTTGATCAAATTAGGGTCAAGCGTATACTTTTTAGCAGCAAGGTGAATAGCTTCCTGTATTCGATCAGGAATATTGTCAGGGTTATTGTTATTAAATATTTCAGGTTTGCTTTCTAGTTCATCTTTTACATCTGACAAAGTTTCTTCAAAAGAAACAGTTTTGGTTCTTGGAGAAGATATTTGTATAGGGATGGGAAAATGAGACTGAATTGTGGACACAGTTTGATCAAATAAGCTTTTAGGATTAATAAACATTCCCATTCCTCCTTGAAAACAGTATAAAAACAAAATATAGAGTAGTGAAATAATGGTCAACCATATATAATCATGATATAATGAATTTGTATAAAATTCAATAGAAATATTTGTAAATATAAAAATAAGGGATCTAAGAAAAAGTATGTGGTAAGGCAAATATATAAATCTTCCAACAACTGCAAAATCGCGCTTGTGCAAAGAGTAAGTTTAGTTGAAATCTAGGACGCGCTCCTTTGTTGCAGTTGTTTCCAGATTTATATATTTACCTTACCACCACATACTTTTTCTGAGATCCAAAATAAGAAAGGGGATTGTCTTGAATACAGTTCGATTATTTAGAAAACGCTATATACCAAATGAATTAATAGAATTAACAAAGGATCAAATCTTACATATAGATGACAAACTTATAGTAACCCGATGGGAGGCTATTCGACCTAGACCTGATATGTTGGGCGGTATATCCTATTATTTTCTGCAGGAAGGCTACAAAATCAGTAAAATATATGACCATAACTATACAATGCTTCATTGGTATTGTGATATTATTGATATGGAATACCGAGCGCAGGACAATGCATATATTTGTAAGGATTTATTGGCTGATGTGGTAGTATTCTTGGATGGATCAGTAAAAATACTGGATCTCGAAGAAATTGCCGATGCCCTAGACGTAGGCATCATCACAGAAGAAGATGTAAAAAAAGCCCTGCGTCGACTTCACCGCCTCCTAGAGATCATATATAATAATCAGTTTCCACCAGAGGAAGTAAGCCGTTACAGGGTAGAAATTTGCTAGATCCTCATTCATTATTAAAAAGCAAGGTAGGGATAGTATGAATAAAAAAGTATTAAAAACTGTAGAGTATGATAAAATGGTCGAAAAATTAGTGCATTATGCGGTGTCTCCTATGGGAAAAGAACAAGCACAAGATCTAATGCCTGCCATTGACCTAGTAGAAATTGCATATTGGCAAAAGCAAACTAGTGATGCGGTGAGTATGGCTTTGCGAAAAGGTGGAATTCCGTTAGGGGGGCTCAGAGATATTCGGGGTGCCCTTAAGAGAGTTGCGATTGGCGCCACTTTGTCTATTGTAGAACTTCTTCATCTAGGGGATGTACTGCGGGTATGTAGAAAAATTAAAAACTATAGTAAAGATGATCGAAAGCAGCAAGTATATGAAACTTTAGATGCTTTATTTGAAAGTGTAGAAGTTTTAGCTATTTTAGAAGGAGAGATTAGTCGTTGTATTCTTTCAGAAGAAGAGATTTCAGATGATGCAAGTAGTGAACTACGAGATATCAGGCGGGATATGAAAGTGACCAATGATCGAGTCAAAGAGCAGCTCAATCATATGATTCATTCGGGAAATTATAGACAAATGCTTCAGGATGCAGTGATTACGATGAGGGGAGACAGGTATTGTGTTCCGGTCAAACAAGAATATCGCAACAGTTTTCCAGGCATGGTTCACGATCAATCATCTACGGGAGCTACCGTATTTATAGAGCCCATGGCAGTTGTACAGTTAAATAATAAAATGAAAGAGTTGCAGGCCAAAGAAAAGACGGAGATCGAAAAAATACTTAGAAGACTGAGTTGTGCAGCCGCAGAACAGTTGGATATACTACAGTCTAATCTAAAGATTCTTTCTGAACTTGATTTTATTTTTGCTAAAGCTCAACTATCCTTGGCTATGAATGGCACGGAGCCGATTTTGAACGATAGGGGCTATATCAATATAAAAAAGGCTAGGCACCCTCTTTTAGATCCTAAGACTGTTGTGCCTACAGATATCTACCTAGGAAAAGACTTTACTATTTTGATGATCACGGGCCCTAATACGGGAGGCAAAACAGTCACACTCAAAACCATTGGGCTATTTACACTTATGGGGCAAGCAGGCCTCCATATTCCAGCCTTTGATCAGTCAGAGCTCTCTATCTTTGATCAAGTATTTGCGGATATTGGAGATGAACAGAGTATAGAACAGAGCTTGAGTACTTTTTCCTCGCATATGACCAATATCGTAAATATAATAGAGCAGGTAACAGATCGATCATTAGTATTATTTGATGAATTGGGAGCAGGAACAGATCCTACAGAAGGTGCTGCCTTAGCGATGTCAATCTTACAATATCTTCATCAAAGAAATATCCGTACTGTGGCTACAACGCATTACAGTGAATTAAAGGTGTATGCTCTATCTACAGAAGGGGTAGAAAATGCGAGTTGCGAATTTGATGTAAATTCTCTGAGACCTACGTATAGGTTACTTATTGGAATACCCGGTAAAAGTAATGCCTTTGCTATATCTAGACGGTTAGGATTGCCAGAACATATTATTGGGAGTGCCAAGGAATTTTTAGCGCATGAGGATGTGCGATTTGAGGATTTGATCACGGATCTAGAGATTAGCAAAAAATCAGTATTATATGAGAAAGATCGGGCGCATCAATATCGAAGAGAAGCAGAAAGTGTAAAAGAGGAGTTAGAAAAACAAAAAGCTAGCCTACAGGATCAAAAAGAAAAGATTTTACTAAAGGCTAAAGAGGAAGCCCGAAGAATACTATTAGATGCCAAAGAAGATGCAGATCTGATCGTACGGGAATTGCAAAAGGTAGCTAGAGAAGCAGAGCATACCTTGCAGCAGAGAGAAATAGAAGAAGCTCGCCAGAAGCTTAAGCATAAACTAGGCGCTGTGGAAGAAGACATAGCCAGAGCAGCACTACCCAAAAAGACTTTGCGAAAGCCCCCTGAAAGTGTAAAAAAGGGAGATCAGGTACTCATCACAAATCTAAACCAACCGGGTGTGGTCGTATCTCCACCCAATGCGAGTGGAAATGTAATCGTACAGGCTGGGATCATGAAAGTGACAGTTCACTTATCCAACTTAGCATTAAGTGAAAGTATATCCCCTAAACAAGAAAAAGGAAGAGCGAGCACTGGGACCGTAAAGTCAGCTAAATCTCAGTATATCTCTACAGAAATAGATTGTCGAGGACAATTAGTAGAAGAGGCACTTTCTAATATTGATAAGTATCTAGATGATGCCTATTTATCAGCCCTTTCTCAGATTACTATTATTCATGGAAAAGGAACTGGAGCCCTACGATCTGCTGTTCAACAACATCTTAAGCGACATCCTCATGTAAAGACCTTTCGGCTTGGAAAATATGGAGAGGGAGAGGCAGGGGTTACGGTCGTAGAGTTGAAGTAATATACCAATGAGTGATAGTAGTATTTATCCAAACAAAGTAAAAACCCCCCTTTTTTTATTCAAAGGGGGGAATTTTTTATACTTTAAATTGCTTAAGAGAATTGGTGAGCTCTTCTACAGTATCTGCTAATTTACTTGCTAGTTGTGCTAGTTGTTCTGCAGAACTTGTTTGTTCTTCGCTTGTGGCTGTTACTTCTTCAGTAGCGGCTGCGGATAGCTCTGCAATAGCAGCAATCGTCTGGATTGCTTCGATAGATTGTTCTTTATATTGAGTAATATCCTCCACAGTTGCATTTACATTTCGTATTTGTTCCACAATATTCTCTATAAACCCAATGATTTCTCCGAAAGCTTGATCTGTTTCTCGTACGGTTACTTCTTGTTGAACAAAAACATTTCCAGCAGCTTTTACTGCATCTACCGTTTTTTGAGTTTTATTTTGAATCGTAAAGATAATATCTGTAATCATACCCGTTGCATCTTTGGATTGAACAGCGAGTTTTCGCACTTCGTCAGCAACGACTGCAAAACCTTTTCCAGCATCCCCAGCTCGTGCCGCTTCAATGGCTGCATTTAGAGCCAAGAGGTTTGTTTGTTCGCTAATGTTTTCAATGACTTTAATGACTTGAATAATTTCCTTTGTTTGTTCGCCCAACTGCTCAATATCTTGTCGGATGGTATCAGATATTTGAACTGATTCTTTTGTTTTTTCATTAAGCGTGTGGATTGTTTGAGTAGCTCGTCCGCGGACAGCCTTTGTTTGATTGGTAATATTTAGAACTTCTTTGATCCGGTCGATTACAAGATTGATATTTTCTGCAAGATGTTGCATAACCTGGGTACTGTCATCTGCTTCTTTTGCCTGTTCAGTTGATCCTCTAGCTATTTCTTCGATAGCCAATGAAACTTGATGGGCAGCTTGCGCAGATTGTGTTGAAAAATCGTGAACTACTTTTGTATCTATTCCAACAGACGCTACTACGCCTTGGGTATTGATGATAAGATTTCGAATGTTAGCGACCATTTTATTAAAACTTTGAGATAATCGACCTACTTCGCTTGTTCCATCTATAGACGAAGACACGGTAAGGTTACCTTGTTCTGCTTTTCTCATCAATTCCATAATGATTTGGAGGGGTTTTGATATGCTAAGTGATATCAGTACACCAAATACAACAGCAAGAACAGCACAAATCAATCCAATAATGGTAATCGCCCTTCCTACGCTGTGCATTTCCTGCATCAAATAGCTTACAGGTACTTTGGTGATGATCTTCCATCCATTCTGAATGGTACTATAACTAATTAGATCTCCATCATTTTGAAAGCTTCCAAGTCCTTCTTTTTGCAAAAGTTCAGCAATATATGGATCTTCTAGGCTGATCCCTAGGTTTTCTTTATTCATATGAGAAACAATTACTTTTTTATCATTCATTACGAAAATATCTGTATCTCCCAGATCCTCTGTTTCAAATACAGAACTTAACACTTTTTCATCTAAACCAAAAATCAGAATACAGATTTCTTTTCCAGAAGAGGCATCATTAAGCTGTCGCATCATGTATAATTGTTTGTAATTATCTTTTAGACCACTAAACCATACAGGTCTTCCTCCTTGGTCTCTTACATATTGAAATTCTTCACTATTTTTGAACGCATCATCCGCAAAATAATTATCTAATCCTACAGTGACGCCACCTTTAAATATATCTCCGATGATTCGTACAATAAAGATGCCTTGCACACTAGGAATAGAAGATTGGATCTGAAGAAGATTTTGTTCAATTTTTCGAGTATCTTCCACCTTATCATACGCTTTTTTGTAGTTTGTTTTTGCAAGCATAGATACCAATTCTTTGTTGGATAAAATAATAACTGTGGCTCTCTCCATTTCATTGACTTTAGCATCCATATTTTTTGCCATTTGCCCAACCATTTGAGTGGAATAAAAACCTACTTTATCTTGAATGGTATCTTCAGCACTAAAATAGGCAAATGCTCCGATCACAATCAAGGGAAGAAGACTTAAGACGAGAAAAGCAGAAATCAATTTCTGTCTGATCCCAACATTTTTAAAAAAGTGGTATCTTTTGATTTTTTTCATTTTTTGACCTCCTCGTGATGTTGTCAAAATTTATTATTTATGAATAGATTAGATGGTAAAAATGTAGTATAAAGTAATTATATCACGTATTATGTTTGTTACACAAATAGAAAATTTTTAGATTTCCTCTAAATTTCATCACAAAACATGGATGCAACGTTCAGAAGAATTATAATGAGTGATCAAAAGAGTTATTCTGGATATAGTGTGTATAATGAAAAATGATAAAAGTGGCGATCCATAAAAGTATTAGGGGTGCATGATTTACAAATCATCTGCAAAGCCATATAATGAAAAAAGGGAGTATAATCATGTACTGAAGGAAGTATTCCTTTGACACAATCACAGATGGGGGTATCCACTTGCATAATTCTCTTATGGATTTAGAATATATTTTGAATAAAGGAAAATTCCAGAAGATCCAAGATCGTATTGCTGAGGCAACGGGTATGGCTCTTTTGACAGTTGATTATAGAGGTATCCCAGTTACAAAACATAGTTATTGCAGTGAGCTGTGTGCAAGCATTCGGAAACATGAGAACTATAGGAAGCTTTGTGAAAAATGTGATTCTAGAGGTGGGCTTGAAGCGGCACGTATTCAACAACCTTACATATATATATGCCATATAGGGCTAGTGGATTTTGCGATTCCTATTATCGTAGATGATCAATATTTGGGTGCTGTGATGGCAGGACAAATACTAATAAAAGATGATCAAGAAAAGCAAAATCTAGAACGAATTGTGAATGAAAAATATTGCAAAATTAATTTTGAGCAGGAACCTCATTTAAAAGAGTTGTATGAAAAATTACCTGTAATGAGTTGGCTGCAAATTACAGCTGTGGCAAATATGGTATTTGAAATAAGTAATTATATAGTAGGGGAAGCAGTTGTAAAGGCTTCGTTATATGAGGCAAATCAACCTTTGTCCTTATTAGGAGAGTCACAAACATCTCAGGCTGTAGTACATCCCCATGTACTACAGACACAGCATCATAAGAGTCAGGTGGAAGATATACCTACAGGGATCAAAGATCTAAGTAAAACGGAACTATTGTATAAGGGAAGTGAAATTTTAAAGCCTGCATTAGTTTATATGGAAAAAAACTATCATGAAAAACTTCATCTAGATGATATGGCAGGAATCTGCAATGTGAGTTCTAGCTATTTTAGTAAGTTATTTAATAGAGAAATGGATGAAAATTTTTCTAGTTATGTAAATAAATTAAAAGTAACAAAGGCAATTGAGCTATTAGAAACAACGGATATGCCCATTATGAACATTTCACTAAATCTAGGGTTTGAAAATTGTGGTTACTTCATAAAAGTCTTTAAACGAATTACAGGTCGTACACCTGCTGCATATAGAATGGATACACAGTATGTAAAGCATAAAAATAACTAAATAAATTAAAAAAAAGTGCTGAATTTTATCATTGATTTACAAAAAGGATAAAAAAATTCAACGGATTTTTACAATAACTAGGTATTATAATTTAATGACATATCAGATAACTTAAGATATAATTAGAATCACTTTAAAAACCATATTAAAAGGAGTGTGTCATATGAAAAAGATTTTGATCGCGCCATCCAAATATTTGCAAGGAAATAACGAGCTTTGTAATTTAGGAACATATGTGAATGATTATGGTAAAACGGCTCTCCTGGTTGCCTCTTCAGACGATCAAAATAGGGTACAAGCCCTTCTAGATGAAGCAATTGCTAAAAAATCTTTTAATCTGGTATATGGTGAATTTAATGCTGAATGCACAAAAGCAGAAATTCAAAGGCTAAGAAATGTATGTGCAGAAAACAATTGTGATGTAATTATCGGTCTTGGTGGAGGTAAAGCCCTAGATACGGCAAAGGCTATATCACATTATGAAAATAAGCCTGTGATTGTAGTGCCCACGATTGCATCAACAGATGCACCCTGTAGTAGTTTAGCTGTTATTTATACTGAAAAAGGCGAATTCGAAGAATATATATTCTTCAAACAAAACCCACACTTAGTATTAGTAGATACAGGAATTATTGCAAAGGCGCCAGTTAGATTTTTGGTTGCGGGTATGGGGGATGCACTTTCCACCTATTTTGAAGCTAGATCCTGCCAAAGATCATATGCTAATAATATCCCTGGAGGAAATAGCACAAAAGCAGCACTAGCAATAGCCAAACTTTGCTATGAAACATTATTAGAGGATTCAATCAAAGCAAAAGCATCTTGTGAAGCCAATGTGGTCACACAAGCCCTTGAAAATATTATAGAAGCGAACATTTTATTAAGTGGACTTGGCTTTGAAAGTAGTGGTCTTGCAGCAGCGCATGCCATTCATAATGGTTTAACTGTTCTAGATGAAACTCATCACTATTTCCATGGTGAAAAAGTTGCTTTTGGTGTGATCGTTCATTTAGTACTTGAAAATGCCTCAAGTGAAGAATTAAATACAATCATTACCTATTGTAAGTCTGTGGGTCTTCCTACATCCTTAAAAGATTTAGGTGTTACAGAAGTCACGCCAGAAAAAATTATGAAGGTAGCAAGCGCTGCATGTGCCGAAGGAGAAACAATTCATAATATGCCATTTGTTGTAACTGCTGAAGATGTATATGCAGCAATTATGACGGCAGATCAATTAGGAGGCAAATAATGAAGAAAATTATTAATCAGCCTGAAAATTTAGTCGTTGAAATGTGTGAGGGCATGGTTTTAGCCCATCCAGATCAATTGGTTTTCAATAAAAGCAGCAAGATTATCCGCAGAAAAGAGCTCAACAAGAATAAAGTTACTTTAATTTGTGGTGGTGGTAGTGGACATGAACCAGCCCATGGCGGTTTTGTAGGAAAAGGGATGTTAGATATAGCAGTGTGTGGGGATGTATTCGCCTCACCATCTACGATTCAAGTATATAAGGCTATAGTGGAAGGCGAATCTGAAAAAGGTACATTGCTTATTGTTAAAAACTATTCTGGAGACTGTATGAATTTTGATGCAGCGGCAGAAATGGCAGAAGAAGATAATGATATTAAAGTCGAGAGAGTATATGTAAATGATGATGTAGCTGTAAAAGATAGTCTTTATACAGTAGGTAGACGGGGTGTTGCAGGAACTATCTTCGTGCATAAGATGGCGGGTGCTGCTGCGGAGCGAGGACTTTCGCTGCAAGAAGTGAAAGAAGTAGCCGAAAAAACCATTGCAAATGTTCGTTCTATTGCTTTTGCATTGACATCCTGTACAGTTCCTGCTAAGGGAACACCCACTTTTGAACTAGGAAATGATGAAATTGAGTTTGGTGTAGGAATTCATGGAGAACCAGGGATTGCACGGGAACCTATGGCAACGGCGGATGAGCTTGCTGCAAAAATGATAGAAAAGCTATTAGTAGACCTGCCTTTTACTGAAGGTGATGAAGTAGCATTAATGGTAAATGGACTGGGGGCAACACCTCTACAAGAACTTTACCTTCTTAATCATTCAGTCAATAAAGTACTTAATAAAGCAGGCGTCAAAGTATATAGAACTTTTGTGGGCAATTATATGACAGCGTTGGATATGGCAGGGGCTTCCGTAAGCTTACTAAAGCTAGATGAAGATCTAAAGAGTTATTTAAATGATGAAGCAGATACACCTGCATTCAAATGCTAAAAAACAGCAAGATAAAGATCGTGGTTTATCTGTGAGTGGAAACAGAAAGGAGCATAAAATGGAAAAGATAGTAGTAGCGGATATGATTAAAATAATTACACTCATGTCTGAAATAATTATTAAAAATGAAGTGTATTTTTGTGAATTAGATTCTGTGGCAGGAGATGGAGATTTTGGTATGTCTGTTGCAAAAGGATTTAAGAAGCTGCAAGAAGATTGGGATGAAATTTCAAAAGAAGATATTGGCACATTTCTCAGAGATTGCGGTATGATTATCACAGAACATTGCGGCGGTGCATCAGGTCCTATTTGGGGATCAGCCTTTAGAGGTGCAGGGAAATATGCAATGGGTAAACAAGAACTAACCCTTCAAGAGTTTAGTGA
This sequence comes from uncultured Clostridia bacterium, assembly GCA_937989765.1. Classification (GTDB taxonomy): domain Bacteria; phylum Bacillota; class Clostridia; order Lachnospirales; family CALKRZ01; genus CALKRZ01. The sequence goes on from CALKRZ010000027.1 coordinate 18,307, forward strand.
TCTTATGCAAAGTGCGATAGATGCGATTCAAAAAAGAGGGAAAGCGCAGTTAGGAGACAAAACACTACTAGATGCGGTGATCCCAGCCACAGAATCCTTGAAAGTAAGTGCAAGCAGTAATGTGGATATACTTGAGGCGATGAAAATTAGCGCCGAGGCAGCTGTAGCAGGTGCTGAAAAAACAAAAGATATGGTCGCATCAAAAGGAAGAGCTACTTATGTAGGAGAAAGAAGTTTAAGTTTTCCTGATGCAGGAGCTATGGCAATAGGGATTATATTTACAGAAATTGCACAAGGAATGAACTTATAAATAAATAAAAGAGCCTTTCATAAGATATATTTTATGGAAGGCTCTTTTATTTAGAAGGCTATGTTAAAGAGTTTATTTGGTATAATTAAGGGATTTGATGTGGACTTACTAAGTTTAAGAAATCATTGTGTATTATGCATTATTTGATAAAATATAATGATACGGAACTTTAAAAGGTTTGTTTTCGTCTAACTATAAAATGCGATTGGAGGTTATAATATATGAAAAAATTTATTATACTTATTTTAACATTAGTTTTTATTCCTGTTATTCTATTAGGTTGTCAATCAAATGATAATATCAAATTATCAGATGGAGAAATATCAAA
>CALKRZ010000028.1 GCA_937989765.1 uncultured Clostridia bacterium
TAATTTATCACATATGTAAAAAAATCCCTTTGTGCTCAAGATTCATTTTAATCTGAGATCAAAGGGATTTTTTATTTATTCTCCTTGTCTTGCCACTCTTTTTCTCACGGTAAAATTATCTCGAAGGAGCAGCCAGTTTTGGGGGAAACTAGGACCGAGCTGCCAGTAGAAAAATCCTCTGATCCGTAATTCTTTCACCAGATCAAATTTTGCCTGTATACTTCTGGCATCTTCAAACCATACCACATGAGCACTGCCGTCTTCATCAATATAGTTAAAGAAGGGCGCTTGAGATGTAGTATCATACTGAATCGCTACATTGTACTGTGCTGCGAGTTCAATCGCCCGCTGAGGGCTCACAACCCTAGCCCATCTGCCTCCAGGGACATAGGGGAGGGTCCAATCATATCCGTATAAAGGGATCCCCATCATGACTTTATCACGAGGTGCTTGAGATATAGCGAATTCTAATACGCGTCGGACTTGGTTAATAGGAGAGACTGCCATAGGAGGGCCACCCGACCAACCCCATTCATAGGTCATAAAAAAGATAAAATCCATAATATCTCCATGAGCTTGGTAATCATGACCTTCATACAATACCCCTTGTTGATCGGCACTATATTTAGGGGCCAAAGCAGAAGAGATAAAGAATCCTTCTGCCTTAAGGCGAGTAGCAGCCTTCCTTAAGAAAGCGTTATACCGCTCTCTATTTGGGGCGCCTAAGTATTCAAAGTCAAAATCAAGACCTAAGTACCCTTTTTGCTTCATAACAGCGATAGCAGCATCTAAGACTTGATCTTGAAGTGCTTCACTAGATAGGATGGTAGTGGCTAGTTCTGTAGAAAACTGACCTTCTTCAAGATTGGTAAGAACCATAAGGGGAACCACTCGATCTCGGTATGCTGCATTAATCAGGGGTTGGTCAACAGGCGGTGTGAGTGTGCCATCTCGATTGACACGATAACTAAATATGGGTAAAAATGTTAGGTGTTCTCCCACCAGATCAATATCTTGGGGTGCATCAGCCCCTGCTACTTGCGTGTCTATATAGGCAGCGGTATCTACTGTGGGTCGTGGTCGTGGGGGAATGTATAGGCGAAAGTCTACAGGAAGTTGAGCTGGACTAGGCAGGCGGTTGATTCTTATGAGTTCAGCTTGAGAAATACCATACTGACGACTGATATTAAATAGGGTATCGCCTGGTGCTACCCAGTGGTAGCTTCCCTGAATGGGAATCACGAGGGTCTGCCCTACCACGAGGCGATTAGGATTTGGAACTTGGTTTGCCTCTACTAGCAGAGCAGGGGGAATCCCATACATTTGCGCAATACGAAATATAGTATCCCTAGGACGGACAACATGTATTTGCATACCTTCCCTTCTTTCTTTATAGAGTTATCAATAAAGTATATTCAGCACAACGGTAGGAATTACAAAAAGTTTTGTCAAAGAAAATAAATATTCGTAGGGTAATTATTACAGGTTTCCAGTATTATGTTTTGCACTATTGCATAAAAAGCATTATAATTATTGTAGTAATATGTGCAGATTGGTCGAACTTGAAAAGGAGGAAGAAGTATGTCGTTTTTTCGCAATATGAAATTAGGAACTAAGATCCTAACGGGTTTTTCAGCAGTATTGGTGATGCTTTCCATGACTATATTAGTGGGATATTTGGGTTTTACTCAGAATAGCAAGGATTTTAAGCGATATGAAATGATTGCAGAACATAATGTACTGGCCTCAAGAATACAAACAGTGCTATTAAATATCCGTCTGCAGTTCAAAAGCTATATATCGAGTGGAGAATTACAGTACAAACTTAATCTGGAAAAAAATATTCGTGAGATGGAAGATTTGATTCGTGAAGCAAAAGAAAATATGGATGATGGGGAACGGCTGGATAAAATGAAGGCCATTGAAGCACATGTACAGAAGTACTATGAAGGGGTAGAAAAGGTTGTAGAATACGATCGGCAGAAGAATAAGATCATGACGGAACTTTTGGGTGTAAAAGGTCAAGAGATGCAGCATAGTCTATCACGAATCATGGAGTCTGCATTTGCGGATCAAGATTATCAAGCCTCCTATGGTGCAGGGCAGGCATTAAGTCATTTGCTTTCAGCTAGATTAAGTGCTAGAAGATTTTTAGAAAATGGAGATAACAAGGAGATTGCAAATGTACAGAAACAAATGCTAGAGCTAGAGCAGTGGTTTGAGTATCTTAATAAAGAATTGGATCAGTATCAAAGAAGAGATATTCTAAAGACTGTGATTATAGATAAGCAAATCTATATGACTAATTTTATGGATATGGTTGTTCTTATGCAGGATCGACAGAGGACGATTGAGGGGCTCGATGAGATCGGCCCTATTATATCGGCGCTTTCAGAACAAATCAAAGAGTCCATCATCAAAGAACAGAGTACCTTTGCGCCGAAAGTACGGCAGTCTAATAATAATGCCCTCGTGAAGATGCTCACCATGTCCTTGATTGCAGTAGGGATTTCTATCCTAATCGGATTGTGGATCAAAAATATCGTACTTTATCCCGTGCGTACCGTAACAGATACCTTTAGAAATATTGCGGAGGAAGATATTGACCTTAGTGTGCGATTGAAAGTCGTATCCCGTGATGAGATGGGACAAATGGCTCATTGGTTTAATCAGTTTATGGGAAAACTTCATATACTTATGGAGGAAAAAGAAAAGCAGTCATGGCTCCGCATGGGGCAGGGGGAGCTCAATGATCATCTCAGAGGAGAACAAGATCTGGATACTTTATATAAAACGGTGATACAACTTGTAGCAAAGAAAGTGAATGCCCAGATCGGCGCTGTATATAAAATAGATGAAAACAGTCAACTGCGCATAATGGGAAGCTATGCGTATACAAAAAGAAAACAACTCTCTGAAAAATTTTCTATAGGGGAAGGGATCATCGGACAAAGTGTATTAGAAAAAAAGATGATTATTCTCACGGATGTGCCGGAGGAATACACCCCCATTTGCTCAGGGACTGGACAAATAGCACCCAAGAATATCATGGTAGTTCCTTGTATATACAATGGAGAAGTAAAATGTGTGTTGGAGCTTGGCACGCTACATGCTATGGAAGATATTCATATAGAATTTATACAACTCATAGGAGAGAGTATTGCTATTACCCTTCACTCAGCAGAAATCCGAACGAAGATGAAAGTGCTCCTAGAGAAATCTCTCCAACAGACGGAAGAACTACAGGCACAGCAGGAAGAATTACGGCAGAACAATGACGAACTAGAAAAACAAGCTAGATCGCTCAGGGAATCTGAGTCCATGCTTCAGGCGCAACAGGAAGAATTACGCAGTACCAATGAAGAGTTAGAAGAACGAACCAAAGAACTGGAAAAACAGAAAGATCAACTCCATCAAAAAAGTCTAGGCTTAGAGAAAACCAAAGAAGAAGTAGAACAGAAGGCAAGAGAGTTAGAGGCAGCCAATCAGTATAAGTCAGAGTTTTTGGCTAATATGTCCCATGAACTCCGTACTCCGTTAAACAGTATACTGATCCTTTCTCAACTTCTTTCTGAAAAGAAAGAGGCAGCCCCGTTGACAGCAAAGCAGATGGAGTTTGCCAAAACGATTCATTCTTCAGGACAAGATCTCTTGTCACTGATCAATGATATTTTGGATCTATCCAAAGTAGAAGCAGGTAAGATGGATATTCATGTAGAAGAAATACCCATAACGGAATTCACAGGGCGAATGGAGCGCTCCTTTAGACCTATCGCAGAAGGTAAAAATCTTGATTTTACCATTGAGGTAGAATCTGGACTGCCAGAGGTACTATTCACGGATGGACAAAGAATGGAACAGGTTATGCGAAATCTACTCTCTAATGCGCTGAAGTTTACAGAAAAAGGACAAATAACCATAAAAATAGCCCGTCCTGAGAGGGAAAAGATATTTTGTAATCCAATATTAAATAGAGATCATACCATAGGGATTTTTATTTCTGATACGGGCATTGGTATTCCAGAAGATAAGCAGCAGGTTATTTTTGAAGCATTTCAGCAATGTGATGGTACCACCAGTAGAAGATATGGAGGAACGGGGTTAGGTCTATCTATATCTCGGGAATTAATTAAACTATTAGGTGGGGAAATTCAAATGGAAAGTAAGCAGGGCATAGGTAGTACTTTTGTGATGTATATACCAGAAAGGCTCACTGTCCTAGAAGAAGAAAGTCATGTTCATATAGCACAAATTCCAGTATCGACTGTCAAGCATACCCAAAGACTTGAAGTAGATGCAGGGGCATCAGAAACAGCAGCAACAGCACCTCAACTGCAACAAAAGAGCATATTGATTGTAGAAGATAATACTGATTTTTCCAAAGTATTGGTGAATGTAGCAGAGGAAAAGGGATTTATATGTTATGAAGCCAAAAATGGAGAAGAAGGAGTTAGGATGGCAGAACAACATAAGCCCAGTGCCATATTTTTAGATATCGGACTTCCAGGAATGAATGGGTGGCAGGTCATGGATCAACTCAAAAGCAAGGATACTACTTCATCTATACCGATCCATATTATATCTGCCTTGGAACAAAGGGTGGACGAAACTGATAAAGAGATTAGCGGATATCTGAAAAAACCAGTGGATATAGAAAAGCTAGAAAGTGTATTAGGAAAATTAGCGGGAAAAGCCAACTTGTTTCTACACGCCATGAGTGCAAGAGAAGAGCGGTTAAAGACGTCGGATGTAAAAAAACAGGATGAAAAAGAGAATTTATATAGCGCTAAAAAGATCCTTATTATTGATGATGATATGCGAAATGTATTTGCCCTGTCCAGCATTTTAGAGCAAAAGAATATGAATGTGATTGCAGGAAGAACAGGCAAAGAGGGTATTGATAAACTGAATAATCATCCAGATACAGCACTGGTGATCATGGATGTGATGATGCCTGAAATGGATGGATATGAAGCAATGAAGCAGATTAGATCCAATCCTAAATACAGCAAGCTTCCCATTATTGCCCTAACAGCGAAGGCGATGAAAGAAGATCGAAGAAAGTGTATTGATGCGGGTGCTAATGATTATTTGACAAAACCCCTGGATACAGAAAAACTACTATCTCTCATAAGGGTGTGGTTATATCCATGAAAGGACAATGCGTAGATCAACAGGTAGAAAATGAAGAAATAGAAATAAGCCTGCTTCTAGAAGCGATTTATCTAAAGTATGGATATGATTTTAGGGGATATGCAAGAGCTCATATTAAAAGGCGGATTATGCACCAGATGGCTCTGGCTGACCTATCCAATCTCTCAGAACTACAGCATAAAATTTTATATGACCGCGGGTTTTTTTACAAAATACTACCTGATTTTTCGATTAATGTCACAGAAATGTTTAGGGATCCTTCTTTTTATATGACTCTTCGTAGAGAAGTCATCCCTATATTAAAGAAGTATCCCGCAATCAAAATATGGCATGCAGGTTGTTCCACGGGAGAAGAAGTGTACTCTATGGCTATTCTTTTACAAGAAGAAGGCGTAACTGACAATGTGCAGATTTATGCGACAGACTTTAATGAAGCAGTGCTAGCGCAGGCACAACAGGGTATATACCCCATTTCCAGTATCAAAGAATATACCTATAACTATCAAAGAGCAGGGGGCAGTGGTTCTTTTGCTGATTACTATACCAGTCAGATCGATTCAGTGAAGATAGATGCATCCCTCAAAAAAAACATCGTATTTGCCGATCATAATCTGGTTACAGATGGAGTTTTTGGAGAAATGAATATGATCATTTGTCGAAATGTACTCATTTATTTTACTAGAAAGCTGCAAAATCAAGTCATTGGATTATTTGTTGACAGCTTATGTCCAAGAGGGTTTCTTGGGTTAGGTTCAAAAGAAACGATCCGTTTTTGTGAACATGCCCATAAATTTGAAAGCATAGCAGAAGAAGAGAAAATTTATAGAAAACTGATAAAATAGGTGAGAATATGAAAACTATGAGTTATGAGGCAGTGGTAATCGGTGCGTCAGCGGGAGGGGTAGAGGCTTTATCTAAACTTTTGCCTCTCTTGCACCCTAGGTTACCCATGCCGATTATTGTGGTGCAGCATATGAGTACTCGCTCTGACCACTATTTAACCCAGTATTTAGATCGGATATGTCAGTTATCGGTGAAAGAAGCGGATGAAAAGGAAATCATTAGCCCAGGATTTATTTACTTTGCACCCTCTAATTATCATCTGCTTATAGAGATGGATCGTACATTTTCTCTTGCAGTAGATGAACGAGTAAGCTTTTCACGTCCCTCTATCGATGTGCTTTTTGAGACGGCAGCGGATGTGTATGGCAGATCACTCATAGGAATGATTTTGACAGGGGCTAATTCCGATGGAAGTAGGGGGATTCATAAAATTAAGCAGTATGGTGGCCTTGCTGTGGTACAGGATCCGCTAGAGGCAGAAATTGATAAGATGCCCAAGTCTGCTATACAATCAACAGAAGTAGATTATATACTCAGTTTAGATAAAATAGGAGAATTTTTGAATCAGTTCATATAGGGGGTAGGAAAGTGCATAATAAAGACTTAAATATTTTAATTGTAGATGATCATCCTGGAAATTTATTAGTGCTAGAAAGCCTTTTAGAACCACTCGATATTACAATCACCAAGGCTTCTTCAGGGAATGAAGCCTTGGGATATATGTTTGAGCAGGAATTTTTCCTTGTGCTCATGGATGTGCAGATGCCAGAAATGAATGGTTTCGAAGTGGCGGAATTGATGCGGGGAAGTCAACGAACCAAACAGATCCCCATTATTTTTATCACAGCCATCAGTAAAGAACAGCAGTATGTATTTAAAGGCTATGAACTGGGAGCAGTGGATTATCTTTTTAAACCCATAGAACCCGTAGTTTTAAAAAGTAAAGTAACTGTATTTATGGAAATGCATAAGCAAACATATAAGTTAAAGAAGCAAACGCTTCTTTTAGAAGAAAAAATCGAAGAATTAATAGCGCTGAGGGAGTCTAATAATAAGCTAGAGAAGCTTTCATTTCATGATGGACTTACAGGTATTGATAATCGTCGTAGTTTCGATCAATTTCTTGAGACGGAATGGTTGAGAGCGCAACGGGAAAAAAACAATTTATCGCTTGTACTTATGGATATTGATTTTTTCAAGCAATATAATGACCATTATGGACATATAGAAGGGGACGAAACGCTTAAAAAAGTAGCACAAGCGTTAAAACAAACAATAAAAAGACCGGGAGACTTTGTAGGGCGATATGGCGGAGAAGAATTTGTGATCGTACTACCTAATACGGATAAAGAAGGAGCAGTAAAAATAGCAGAAGAAGTACGATATGCGGTTGAAGCCTTACACATTATGCATGAGTCTTCTAAAATCAACGAATACATCACGATTAGTGTAGGATGTGCTACATGGATTCCTGACCATGAACATACGGTGAGTGATTTTATCAATCAAACAGACGAAGCATTGTATACAGCAAAGCGACAAGGGAGAAACCGAGTGATCTGTTCATAAGGCAACGTAAAGAAAAAACTTAACAAGATGCTGAGGATATTTTGTGTCAGACAAGGAAGCAGGTTCCGTTGCTAGTTGGACTATCAGCGGGTTCTGCTGACGCAGTATCACGCAAAATAGACCAGCAGATTGCAAGTTTTTTTTGAAGTTGCCTAAACCCTATGAGGAGCGAGAGGCTCCTTTTTTAGTACAGGAAAAAAAATCCATGAATATGAATTCTTTTTTTAAGCAAACTAATCTCGTAATAAATATTAAAAATATAGGAGGATGTCGCATGGACAAAGATAACAGAAACAACAACAATAACAACAATAATAACAACAAGAACAACAACAACAGAAACAACAACAAGAACAACAATGTAAACTTGGAATTTGCGGATGAATTAAACGTGAACGAAAACAACAACAGAAACAACGAAAACAACAACAGAAACAACAACAACAATAACAACAATAACAACAAAAACAACAACAATAACTAAGCAGGCAGAGGGAGGACATAGGTCCTCTTTTTCTTATGTATTCTTTTGCATATCTATAGGCATCAATAAAAAGGGGCTGTCGCACAAGCAGTTAATAAACTGCTGTGCACAGCTCCTTTTTTATAGTTAGAGATGTCTATATTCTATGCTCAAATCTATTCAATGCTAAAAATGGGCACACTTTATAAGACTTGCGTCATACGAAAGT
>CALKRZ010000029.1 GCA_937989765.1 uncultured Clostridia bacterium
TTTACTTTATGATCCGTTACATGAAATTTATATTTGTTTTCGATTTGGAGTTCTAAGGAATCCATTAAGTCCTCTTCTACTTCTAATACTTTACCACAATGATCACAAATCAAATGATGATGGTGGTGGTCTTCTCCATCAGAACCTAATTCATACCGGCTGCAGCCATCATCAAAATTTAGTTTATCAATAATTTTCATTTCTTCTAATAATTGAACAGTACGATACACAGTGGCCAAGCCTATCTCAGGACATTTTGGTCTTACATGCTCATAAATCTCTTCAGTGCTTAAGTGTTCGCCAGCATGCTCGTGGAGTACATCTAATACGGCTCTTCTTTGGGTAGTGAGTTTACACCCTTTTTGTTTTAACATTTCTTTAAACTTTGTACTTGTGATATCCATATGATTCCTCCAACTTAGCAAAAAGTATGATATTTTCTGATAGATAATTGATCAACTCGTAGAATAACAGAGAGTGGATCAATCATCTGTCGGATAGTTATATTATATTCGCACTAAATAGATTTGTCAATTGATATCCAATTTCAAAGTTCATATTGTGCTATAGATTACGATTTACTCAATGTCATACTCATCACTATAGTTTTTTAAGAGCTTAGAAATTCTCTCGAATTCATCATCATCCTCTACTAGTCCATAGAGCACATCGTTTTCATCATCACCCGGAAGTTCTTTTAATACAATAGCCTCTGCTTCATCATCATCGATTTGAGTACTTTCAATGACTAATAGGTATTTTTGATTCTCTGATTGAAATGCTTCTATGACCGTAAATTCGATTTGCTCTCCTGTTTCATCATCCGTCATTAGGATTGTTTGATACTCTTCTTCTAAATTATCAAAATCATTTTCATACATAAGATCACCTCTAATTTTATTTTATACTATTTAAATAACCTTGAAGTATATATACTGCAGCCATTTTATCAATGACTTTTTTACGTTTGTTACGACTTAAATCTGCTTCTAGTAAAGATCGCTCTGCAGCCATAGTGCTTAATCGCTCATCCCAGGTCATAACGGGAACCGCAAATGTTTTTTCTAACCGTTCTTTGAAATGCAATGTTTTTTCACTTCTGGGTCCTAGTGTATTATTCATATTTTTAGGTAATCCCAAAATAATTTTCTCTACATTGTATTCTTTAATAATCTCTTCTAAACGATCCAAGCTAGGTTTTATCGTATTTTCTTCTTTACGCCGAATCGTTTCGATCCCTTGTGCTGTCCAACCAAAAGGGTCACTTATGGCTACGCCTATTGTTTTCGAACCATAATCAAGTCCTAAAATTCTCAATTTATTTCCTCCTTAATCACCTCTTTTGATTATATAGATAACAGGCAGGAAATACAAGATAAATCATACTAATTGATGCCATGATAATACCAGAGTCATTGCATAATAAAGCGGTTGTAACACTCACAAGCATCGGTATACCTATAGAATGCAAAATAGAGTTATCTTTTTTTAAAACAAATAACACGAGTGTGGAAAAGAAAATAAATTTTGTCCAGAGACTGTGATAAATCAAAGTAAGATTCATAAAAAACTTTCGCTTTAGGATCGTAATAAAAACGGAAGATCCTTCTTGTGAAAACTGTAGAAGCGTTTGCCCTAGATGGGATGGAGAAAATGAAACAAATAAATCTATCCAAATCCAAACACCCACCAAGATTAAAATCAGCAGCACTGTATAAGTGTAAACTCTTTTAGGAATTTTACGCTTATAGTAAGATAACCAATATACCAAAATTCCGCTAGTAGCAGCTATTGTTCCACCCACATTCGCCCCTAAAAAAGGTAACCCCATGAACAAAACAAGGATGCCTGATGCTAAAGTTCCAAAGTATGGATGATATTTTGTGTTTTTTTGAGTATAGAGCCATAGAAAAAAGCTTCCTATTAAAACTCCAGCATACTCATTACCGATACCATAGAACCTGGCACCAATAAAAGAATCATACCCAAAAAATGAAAATCTCTGAAGCACTGAAGTATACAGTAAATCAATCATGATCAAAAATACTCCAGTGATAGAAATGAGTTGGAACTCAATAGATTTTGAGGTGCTATAGGATTTCAAAAATAGTAATAAGAGCAAGAGCAAGGGTACTAGGAACAGTTGGTATATTCCGCTCATTGGAGTAAGTAAAAATACACTGGGTATCCATAATCCAATCCAAATACCATAATTAGTCGCTTTGAGTAGCGTTCGGATTGGCAAAATGAGGGTACCTAAAAATAGCAGAAGTACAGCTATCAGGAAAAGAATGTAGTATTTTATAACTCTTCCTCTATATAAGGAAGTGTATCGTGCTTTTCGGAATTCATGCTGCAAAAGTGTAAAAGCATCTTTTGTATAGTCATTGATCATTTTACCTCGCATATAGGATAGATTAGATGCACCCACATGATGAATAATAGAAGGAGCAATATCTAAGTTAACGGTTAAGCCCAGTCGTTTAGTCGTAGGGGATGTAAGTAGTCCTTCTTGAGAAATATTGGAATCATATAAAAGAATAGGAGTAATATTCCTTTGCTTGCTGTAAGGACATACTATATATATATAAGAAGCGTGGCGTAGTGCATACTCTTTCACCCATTCATATACTTGTCCTTGTGCAGTTAGATATTCTTTCTCTATAAGGATCAATTGTGCCTGATCTAAAGTAGCTTTTACAGTGGCTCGATCCCCTAGCGTATTCTCTTCTATAGATAACAAGGCGAGATGATCATTTTTTACCATATTTGCTATATGCGTATTATGGCCTAAAAAAGCTATAGAAAACCCCTGTTGTGAGAGTATGTCCCCCAACCCGTTTTCTATAGCCCCCGATGGATGAATATCAAAATAGTTAATTCTCTCACCCTTGCTAATTATTGCATAGTATTCTGAGATTTGATTCTTATGGTTTGTACGAATGTTCATATATCCAATTCCACTTTGAGGAAGTAGATATTGTATAAATTCATCTTGTATCCATTTTCCCCAAGTATCTTCTTCAGTGATAAAAACTATAACTTTAGCATTTTGTGCAGAAGCAATTCGTGGAAAAAAAATAAAAAGCAGTAAGCCCATAAGAAGCATTTTTTTCATAAGGTAAACTCCTTAGGAATACTCAAAAAATAATTTGCTAGTTAAACTTGTTTTTCGCATTCCTTATTATTTAGTTCCTTGTTTTTCTAGGTAAGATTTCACTAGC
>CALKRZ010000030.1 GCA_937989765.1 uncultured Clostridia bacterium
ACCGCTGTCATCACGATCGTGCCCCCAGGTGCTAGATTCCACCAAAATGCTAAGATCAGCCCAGCAAATACGGCAAATACGCCAAATCCTACCGCATACCACACCGCCTGTTTAAAGCTCCTTGCGATCTGTAAACTCGTAGCGGCTGGAATGGTCATCAGAGACGATACGAGTAAGATCCCCACGATTCGCATGGCGAGCGCGATGGTCAGTGCCACCAGTACTGTAAAAAAAATACTCAGCCACCGTACAGGGATTCCAATCAATCTGGCTGATTCTTCATCAAAGGTGATATAAAATAAATGGCGATAGTAGTACACCACCGATATAATGATAAATACCCCCATGATCCAGATCGTCTGCAGATCTTCTACAGAAACCAATCCAATGCTCCCAAAGAGATAGCCAAAGATCCCTGCATTGGACTTGCCCATACTGATCAATATAGTAGCAAGACCAATCCCCACAGACAAAAGAATCGCGATGGATAGTTCTGCATACTGTTCATATTTCTTTCGAAGTCGCTCAATGGCTAGCGCTGCTGCCACCGAAAATCCAATGCCCATATACATCGTTTGCACAGGCCCAAATCCAGCTAAGAGCCCTGCGGCGATTCCTGCCAAGGATACATGGGATAAAGTATCTCCGATCATAGACAACCGCCTGAGTACTAGAAACATTCCGATCGTAGGACAGATGATCGCTACTATAAGTCCAGCCAAAAAGGCTCTTTGCATAAATTCATATTGAAACATCTCCCACATAGGACTCCTCTTTTCCTCTGTAAACTTCTTTAGTGTTTGTGTTCCATCTTTTTGGCATGGGAACCGTATACTTCTGTAATATATCCATCCGCATCAAAATTCTGGCTATCATGCATATGGAGATGCTTATTCCCCATACAGGCCAATCGGTTGCAGTGCTCTGTGACTACCCCGATATCATGAGACACCATGAGTAGTGTGAGCCCCAACTCTTTATTCAGCTTTTTCATAAGGGCATAAAATACATCCTGAGACTTTACATCCACCCCTACCGTCGGCTCATCTAGAAATAAGATCGCAGGATCACTGATCAATGTCCTAGCGATAAACACCCGCTGCTGTTGACCTCCTGACAGATGACCGATCAGACGTTTGCGGTAGTCCTGCATCCCTACGATTTCCAGTACTTCCCCGATTTTCTTCTTATGCTCTTTGTTCAGCAGCTTAAAAAATCCCATCTGATGATATAGATTCGCCGCCACCACTTCCTCTACCGTAGCCGGAAAACTGGCATTAAACTCCCGCACCCGTTGAGAAATATACCCCACCTTGGACCACTGGTTAAAATGCTCTACCCCTTGACCTAGCAGATTTATCTCCCCACAAGCAGGCTTCAAAATACCTAGTATCATCTTGATCAAAGTACTCTTTCCTGAACCATTCGGTCCTACAATGCCGATAAAATCCTTCTCATATACTTGTAAAGATACATGATGAAAGACAATATTCTTCTCATATCCAAAACACGCATCTTTGATTTGTATCACAGGGGTACTCATCACTTCTCCCCTTTCCTTAGTAATTGCAAATTACTTGCATCTAAAATATAATTCCAGTGTATACTTTTCTATATTCTCTGTCAACGCTATGTTTATGTCGTATTTTGTCAGTGGAAAGTTGAAAGATAGAAAGTATAAAGTTGGACAGTTAAAAGCTAGAAAGCCACTTTTCGAAATGTTTTATAATTCCGATACTGTACACTAAATACTTATCTGTATTAAGCACTACAGTAGCTGCATGGTATGTATATGTTTCGTAGTGACTTCGTTGTTTGACCGTAGGGAGTTCAGAAGGCACGTAGAAACATATACATACCATGCAGCGGACTATTTGCACTGATGGTTTATTTAAAACATTTTTAAAAATGCTTTATAATTACGCTACTGTATGCTAAATACTGCCCTGTATTAAGCACTACAGTAGCTCCAGGGTCTGTATATGTTTCGTAGTGACTTCGTTGTCTGACCGCAGGGAGTTCAGAAGGCACGTAGAAACATATACAGACCCTGGAGCGGACTATTTATTTATACACTAGGTAAATCTAGTAAATGGGTTTGATCTCCGTTCCTTTATAGTAATGCTGTATGATCTGTTCATACGTATACCCTTGATCGACCATACCCTTTACCCCATTTTGACTCATCCCTACCCCATGCCCATTACCCCCACCATAGAAAGTAACAGCCTGCAGCACGCCTTTGGTATCTTTCTTCTTTTCGATCGTACAAAACGTACTGGGAAGCATGGAATAATTTGCTAATCGAGAGCCGTCGATTCGGTGCAACACCACATTTTCTCCATTTGGAAGATACTGCTTAGGACGGAGGATGGTGCGGATATTATATTCTGTTATGATTTTGACCGTGGCCTTGGTTCCCACCAAGACCAATTCCATGATATTACCCCCCTGTCCCCGCTTTACTACCTTCAGATCCTTTAGCTCTCCGATGGTATCTACAGGTCGACTGCGAAATACATTCGTATCACTCAAGGTGCGGATGAGCTTTGGGGAGGCTTCATAGCGTTCTTTCAGATTCTCATTGATGGCAGCTGATAATTCTTGGGTATTCATCGTCACATTCCAGCGAAACCAAGCAAACTTTTTATCAAACCCTCCTAAATTGGTATCTCGGAAAAACAGATCCGCATTCTCTTCCTTACTGAGTTCTCCATACTCTTTGTCATTATACTGTTTGACCGCACTAAGATAGGAAGGGGTAGCTGTGGGGAATTCCTTGGTTCTAGAATTCGCCCATACTTCTCCTGCATTGGCGGTATATCCTGCAGAGGTAGAAAAAAAGTTCGCACTGACTACATTTCCTTTATAGGTGAGCCCTAACCCTTTTGTATCATTGACTGCTTTGATCGAAGTTTGATTTTCTGGGGAATTATTATATACCTGACACTGGATTGAGTCATCCACATTGCCCCCATACATATGATATCGATTGGCATGTAGTTGCGTATAAGCATAACTTCTAGCTGTAACTGCTTGCACTTTCGCTGCCTCGTCTCCATGACTGGTAGGCATTTCACTAGGCACTACCGCATACAAATATGCCTCCATCGGGATCTCATTTATGATACTGTAGCCTTTTCCTTGCACAGCTACTTCTATGGTACCTCGGTAGAGGGGCTTTTGCCCATCTCCCCATCCTCGTTCTATGCTTAGGATCTGAATTTTGCCTCCCGCATCCTTAGGACGAATATAGACCCTAGATGCACCAAACAATGTTTTATTGGTTTCGGATGAAAAGCTTACTACTTCTCCTTTTGGATACACTTTCTGCTGTTGATCATACTCCACGATATAGTCCGTATTGGAAGTCAACTCTACTGCTTCATGGACGAGTCCCTTAAAACCGCTCGTATGGAGCGCCACCCGTATAGTATCGGTTTTGACTGTCTTTTTAATCAATGCAGCACATATTTTTTCATCTTTTAGGATGAATTCTGCTAGATCAGAACCTACCAGAAGATTTCTCAGCTGCCTCCACCCTACGGTATCTCCTGTGACACTATAGATTTTGATATCCTCCCATACGGGAATGATTCCCTCCTGCTGTAGTTCTACAAAATCACTGTCCACCCGCATGATTTTTCCTTGCATTCCTTTTTCATAGATTTGTATTTCTTTGGCATTCCCCTGTTCGATACGAATATCTGCAATTTGTCCTACTTTTACATCAGAAGTGCCCTTATATGTATACTTCCGATGTACGCCTCCTACGAAGATCGTGATACTGTCTTCCTCCACTTTAGCGATATATCCATGGGTTAATAGAGGCATCTTTTCTTCTGCTTCTAAAAAGGCAAACACTTCTCCATCCTTCATGAGTAATTTTATTTTTTGATCCATGTATGCATCTATTGGAAGTCCAGCAAATCCGAAAATACCTTTGTCTGTAGCCATATTCCAAGAAGACAACTGAGCGTTATTTCCAGGGGTCGCCACAAGAATATGGGATTGTTGTCGGATGCCAAATATTTCTTGTACAGATGATTCTCCTGCCATTTTTTCTAATACCCTCGTATATAGTTCAACCCATGACCGATAGGAGATGGGCATATTTTTGGTCTCTTCTGTCATATTTACCTTTAGCTTGTTTTTGGGATCGATTCGATCGATGAGCCACTGGGCATGCTGCAATGTGAGTGGCTGTAGGGGCTCGAAAGTATCTTTGTATCCCGTCATATATCCCTGTACAGCCACATTATTGATATATAAGTCGTACCAGTCCTCAGGCTTGGTATCCGTATATTCAATCTCACGATCCATCGTTTCTAGCTCTATCTTATCATAAAAGGTAAGTGCAATCATTTTGGCTACCATAGCCCTTGATACAGGTAGCGCTGAAAAAGCATCTGCTTGTTTTGGATCCTGCAGATCTGTATTTTGCTCCTGTTGACTTTGTATTTCAACCCTCGGAGCGAATTCCAACTCTATCTGAGATTCCCCTATAGGTTCTAGAATGACCTTGTTTTCTGAAGGATTGTCTTTGGGTGTTTGAACGATGGCATACTGATCACATGCTGTGATCAGTATGCCCAAGACCAACACACCTAACAAAAGTATTTTGCTTGCTTTTCTTTTAAAAACTGTATTCATTTGTCACCACACTCCATATTCATCAAATTGGGTAAAACGTATTATTTACTATCTTATTTCTTGTATTATAATATATGTTACATATGCTTCTAACTTTAATAACAGAATTTTTACTCTTTAAAAATTTTACCCCATGCCTTGGCGATAGAATGGTTGATTTATTATCGTTTTGTACAAAATATCTTGTTACATGTCTTTTTTTTTATGAGATAATGCATATAAAAAAATCTATTTTCTTTCCTTTGCTTTAAAAATTATGTATAATAGGATTATATGCTTTCTTTGATTAGAATCAACCTTACCTTAAGGGGGACATTAATGATGGATTTAGAAATTCTCTACTCCAATCCCTATGTGCAGGTAGTGGAAAAATCCGATGGATTTTATATCGAATCATTTCATACCGGTTACACATTGGAGGATTTCAACAAAATTCTGCAGGATTTTCCGCAGATTAAAATTACAAATTTTATGGTACTCCGAACGATTATCTTAAATGCACCCAAAGCTCTTACTAAATTTGGTGAAAAACGTGCACGGGTAGAAGTAGAAGTAAGCAATGATCATTTGAAATCTTTTGCTACTCTATTTGTCCCAGAAAATGACCTAACTGGTGCAAAGCGAAAAGAGTTGATCCGTGAAATCCTTGATGCCCTCGAACAAAAAAATGTGGTCTATGGTATTATGCAGGATGTTCTAATGACAGGTTTGTATCCTAAAACAAAAATACTCATCGCGCAAGGTCTCTCTCCTATAAACGGGGAACCTTCCCGAGTTCGTATGTATGAGATTGAGGAACCAAAACCCCAACTATCAGAAGACGGTAGTGTAAATCATTATGAGCTCAATCTGATCAATAAAGTCGATAAAGGTGATTGGTTGGGCGAGAGAATTAATGCAACACCCGGAGTACCTGGCAAAACCGTATTAGGAGAACCCATCCCAGCTCAACCTGGCAAACAGGTAGCCCTAAAATATGATAAAAAATCCGTAGGCGAAATGTACGATGAAGAAAAAGGTACTACTACTTTATATGCACTAAAAACAGGCGCTGTCTTTTATCATAATGATATCATTCATGTATATGATTATCTAGAAATAGAGGGAGATGTGTCTTTTAAAACAGGTAATATTGACTTTGAAGGCTTTGTCCATGTACAAGGTTCTATAGAAGATAATTTCTCTGTCATAGCCAAGAATGATATTGAAGTAAAAGGCGATCTAGGGATCGGCGGTGTTGAGAAAATCGAAAGTACAGACGGCTGTATCTATATTCGTGGAGGCATTTCTGGCAAAGGAAGAGCCCATCTTACCTGTAAGCAGGATCTATATACCAAATTTGCTGCGGACTGTATCATTGAATGTGAGGGAACTGTACATATCGGCTTTTACTGTATTAACTGCAGTATCAAAGCCAAAGAAGTCATCTTAGAAGCTCGAAACAGTCGTATTATTGGCGGCATGATCGAAGCTGAGATCAAGGTCGTTGCAAGTGAAGTCGGTAATCGTGCGGAAATTCCTACCTCTGTGCTCGTCACAGGGTTTGACCGCAAAGTATATAAAGACACTTTTGACAAAATCAATGCTTCTATAGAAGAATATAATGAAAAATTAGTCTTGATGAAGCAGAAAATTGCAGTCTATAGTAATTCTGAAGGGTTATTACCCGAACAGTTACAGACCCTACGAAGGCTTTCCGAACAATTTCAGAGACTACGAGAAGAATTGAAAGCGCTTCATGCAGATCGCAAAAAATATATATCCTACCTCCGTACCAAAGGTGAGGGAGAAATTCAGATCACAAAACAACTCTACCCCAATGTAAATATCGATATCAAAGGGTTTAGGAAAAAAATTATGAATCAATCAAGTGCACCTATTACCTACTATGTATCGGATGGAGAGTTGAAAACAAACTAAACCTATGAGGAGGCTAGGAATATGGGATATGATGATATTTTATCGAATATACAAGAACACCAAAAAACCCAAGAGATTACAAACCAGCTATACCGCTACAGCGGTTTAATCCAAGCCATAGAGTTTTTTTCTCAACGATTTAATGATCAGCAGATTTTAGAATATGCCTATGACTTTGTAACGGAACTTCTTTTGGTGAGCAAAATAGCGATTTTTGGTCTCAAAGAGGATTACTATGTACTGGTAAAAAATAAAGGCTATGAACAAACTGAGTATGCCATCCCTTATACGATGGACTATGATATGATTGCTACTTTTCATGGAAATATTATGCTGTCTCATGACCTTGAACGGTTTTTCCCCTCTGACTTTGTAGCGCAGTTTCCTGCTCATCTTGGGATGCCACTAGCCATCGAAAATCGTTTATATGGATTTATTGTGATGGATAGAGAAGAAGAAGATAATCCTTTTATTCAAGATGATTATATCATTGCAGAAGCCTTGATGAAGCTTTTTAACACCGCTCTATCTAACTTTAAAGGCTATAGAGATTTACATGAGGCAAAGACCGAATTAGATGAGAAAGTATTTAATCTTTTTGCCATCAATCAAGCTTCTAAAGTGTTATTAAGCGAACTAGATCTTGCCTCTTTGCACACCTTATCGATTGATGTATTTTCAGAATTAACACAGAGTTCTTTCACCAGTTTCTTTTTATATGATTCCAAAAGCGAATCGTATATACTTCGTGGTATGCGCAATACGCTTAATCCATCTATGCAGCTTCATCTTTCCCTCCGTCCTATTCCAGATCATAGATTGGACTTGACCAAATATTTATTAGATCTATCCAAGGAGGATCATCGACTTTATCTAGATAAAGTTTTCTTTAATGGCATGGAGATCCTATCCGCCCTGCAGCCCGTCTATGTTGTCATGCTCATGAAAAATGATGAGTTACTGGGCTTTGTTACGCTAGGAGAAAACGTGACAGGTAAGCCTTATAACAAAGGGATTTTTGAGCTGATCGAAAGTTTGGCTTCCTCCACCTATATCGCTTTATCAAATTCTCGGTATTTTCACCAGGTAACCATGCAAAAAAAATTGCTCCAAAATAAGTTCCAGCGCATGGTTTCTCTTAATCAATTAATGAAAAATATCAATAGTGCGCGTACAGTGGAATCATTGATTGAGCTTACTTTGACCACTTTAGAAGTATCCTTTGGTATGACGCGTGGTGTAGTTGCATTCTTTGATGAGGATCAAGAACTCTTTACTGTAAAAAAATCTATCGGCATTCCAGACTGCGAATCTACCTTTCCTTTTGTAAAAGGTATGGAACGCTTAAAGGAAGGTCAAATGGTATTCATCAATACCCAAGATGATGTTTGCGATATGATGCCTTATTCGTTTATGGAAAAGGTAGATGAATATGCAGGGGTCTTATTAGTTCCCATTTGTCTTGAAGATGCGCTAGTGACTTTAATGGGTGTAATCGCTGTATTTCAGTATCATACTACGATCCTGTCCGATGAAGAGAGCATGCTCACGGTAGACAGTATCGCTAATCATATTGCACCTGTGTTATATCACCTCACACAGATGGAAAACCAACAAAAGATGTTCTCTCCTAATCATGAAGAAATCTTTCTACAGGATCTACATAGACATATCCACGAAGCAGAAGAATTATATATGGATCTTACAGTCCTCCATATTCATACACAAAATACATTTTCTTTCCAAGGAAATTTGAGCGTGTCTCAATTACAAAAACAATTTAAAAACGTGTATCCTGTTTCCCCTGAACATATTTTTATGAGTTCCTTCTATTCTATGGATATGGAAAAAATTAAGGCAATCCTCCCAGATAGTAAGATCACCGCTTACGTATTCAAAAAAGATTTTCATAACTTCGAGGAGTTTTCTGCCTTATTTGCATAGAAATCCACGCTTATTTGTATTATTTGAATACTATAGATCTCTACAAAAGTATATCGTGGTACTGTACCTATATACTGCTAGAAAAGACTGCAATAAAGAACACATCCTACATTTCAAACTTGCACTATTTTTAGTGTTTTCTGCAAGTTTATATTAGTATTCATTTATATTTCATTGATACGCCTAGTATTCTATTATATTTTTCCTATTTTTTCCCTTGAATTATCTACTATGTTCTTTTGTCTAATCACCAACCTGCTAATGGTTGGTGATTTTTTTATTTTATACCTTTCATTCTATTGAATTATCTAAATATTTATGGTACAATAGTTGAACACACCGCAACTATACTTTTCGAGGAGGAATAGCCGAATGAACCAAACAAAATATGGTTTACCGGAAAAACAAGGGCTCTATGATCCCCAGATGGAACATGATAACTGTGGCGTTGGATTTATTGCCCATATGAAGGGGATAAAATCCCATGCTGTTATACAAAAAGGCTTGGAAATTCTTATTAATCTAACACATAGAGGGGCTGTAGGTGCTGATCCTGAAACAGGCGATGGTGCTGGAATCTTACTACAAATCCCCCATGCATTTTTGCAAAAAGAAACTTCAAAAGCAGGAATTGTCTTGCCAGAAGCAGGTGCTTATGCAGTCGGTATGATATTCCTGCCCCAAGAACCTAATGCTAGGCTTTTTTGTGAAGGAATTTTCGAACGAATTATTAGAGAAGAAGGACAAACATTATTGGGCTGGCGAGATGTGCCTCTGCATGAAAAATCCTCTGGAATCTCTGCGCAAGGAACGCGTCCTGTGGTACATCAGATTTTTATTGCAAAGAATGACCAACCTTTGGATGTATTTGAGCGAAAACTATATGTCATCCGTAAACGAGTGGAAAAAGCAATATCTGACAGCAAAATGCCTCATAGTGAAGTATTTTATGTCTGCAGTCTTTCCACCAAAACGTTGATCTATAAAGGTCAGCTTCTTGCCAATCAAATTGCTCCTTTTTATCCTGATTTGACCGATGAAACGATGGTTAGTGCGATCGCTCTCGTTCATCAGCGCTATAGTACCAATACTTTCCCCACTTGGGATCGTTCACAACCCTTTCGCTTTCTAGCGCACAATGGAGAAATCAATACCCTCAGGGGTAATGTAAACTGGATGAATGCCCAAGAAGGTGTATTATATTCTGAAGCGCTCGGAGAAGACTTCAAAAAAGTCTTCCCTATTATAGAACCAAATAGCAGTGACTCTGCTAATTTAGATAACGCCTTTGAACTTTTAATCACGAGCGGTCGTTCTATGGCCCATGCCATGATGATGCTTGTCCCAGAAGCTTGGGATGGGAATCCTTTAATGGATGCAGAAAAGAAAGGTTTTTATGAATATCATGCTGGCTTACAAGAGCCTTGGGATGGTCCTGCTGCGATTGCCTTCACCGATGGAGTGCAAATCGGGGCTACTTTGGATCGCAATGGTCTTCGCCCTGCTCGGTATGTGATTACCCAAGATGATTTTGTAGTGCTGGCCTCAGAAACAGGCGTGCTTACCTTTGATTCTGCTACGATTGTAAAAAAAGGTCGTCTTCAACCTGGAAAAATGTTTCTGATTGATACCAAAGAAGGTCGCATTATTCCTGATGAAGAAATCAAAGAAGGTCTATGCAAAAGTAAGCCTTATACAGAGTGGGTGGCGCGCAATAAAGTCACCTTTGACCAACTCCATGCTCCCCACCCTGCACCTAAGCTTTCAGAGGATGTCCTCTTAGAAAAACAGCATATCTTTGGATATACGGAAGAGGAATTAAAACGCGTGCTCGCGCCTATGGCGATGGACGGGAAAGAAGCCATCAGTTCCATGGGGAATGATACACCTTTGGCTGTACTGTCTGACCAACCTCAGCTTTTGTTCTCTTATTTTAAGCAGTTATTTGCTCAAGTAACCAATCCTCCGATCGATCCGATCCGTGAAAAGCTCGTGATGTCTTTGGTACAGTTTATCGGAAGCCGTGGAAACCTGCTGTCGGATTTGGATGTGACTCAGAATAAGCAGTTTATCGAACTTCGTAATCCTGTGCTTAAAAATAATGATCTAGAAAAGCTCTATCACATCCATACAGGAGACTTTAGAGCCACTGCCATCCCTATGCTATTTAAAGCAGAAAATGGTGGAAAAGGCTTAGAAGATGCTCTGCAAGAGCTTTGTGAACGGGCTGTAGATAGTATTAAAAAAGGATTTAACATCCTAATATTAAATGATCGTAAGGCGGATCGTTATTATGCGCCGATTCCTAGTTTGCTCGCTGTGGCAGCTGTTCATCATCACTTGATCCGCGAAAAACTCCGTACGAAAGTGGATCTGATCGTAGAAGCCGGGGATGCTCGGGATGTAATGCATTTATGCTTATTAGTGGGTTATGGCGCTACCGCTGTCAATCCATATATGGCCTTTGAGTGTATTAGCTCCATGATCAAAAACAAGCTGTATATAGAAGGTGTTGACGAAAACACTGCTCACGCCCACTACTGTAAAGCCATGGGTGATGGCTTATTAAAAACCATTTCTAAGATGGGTATCTCCACTGTACAGAGCTATCATGGCGCGCAGATTTTCGAAGCCGTGGGGCTTGACATGACTATCATCGATCGATACTTTACTGGCACGCCTTCTCGCATTAGTGGTATTGATCTAGAGGTAGTGGCGCAAGAAGTGCTGATTCGCCATGAAAAAGCATATGATACACTGCGCACACCCGATCATAATAAAGGCTTAGAAGAAGGGGGCACACTCCACTGGCGTCGCGGAGGGGAACATCATCTATTTAACCCTGATACCATCCATCTACTGCAGCATGCCTGCCGTACGAATAACTATACTATGTTTCAAGCGTATTCAAAATGTATCAATGATCAAAGTGAAAAACTGACTACCATTCGTGGTATGCTTACCTTTAAAAAACGAAACTCTATTCCTTTATCCGAAGTAGAGCCTGTAGAAAATATCCTAAAACGGTTTGCCACAGGTGCCATGTCTTTCGGCTCTATTAGTAAAGAAGCACATGAGACCCTAGCGATTGCCATGAATCGCATCGGCGGAAAAAGTAATTCTGGTGAAGGTGGAGAAGATCCTATTCGTTTTAGCACTGATCTAGATGGTACTTCTAGAAAAAGTGCCATCAAACAAGTCGCCTCTGGCCGATTTGGCGTAACCGCTAATTATCTGGTGAATGCAGAGGAACTACAGATCAAAATGGCCCAAGGCGCAAAACCGGGCGAAGGAGGTCATCTCCCTGGCAGCAAGGTAACTCCTGCTATTGCCAAAGTACGGCATTCAACCCCTGGGATCGACTTGATTTCCCCTCCACCCCACCATGATATTTACTCCATCGAAGATTTGGCACAGCTGATCTTTGATCTTAAGAATATTAACCCTACGGCTCGAATTAATGTAAAGCTTGTTTCTGAAGTAGGAATCGGAACGGTAGCTGCCGGTGTGGCTAAAGGCCATGCAGACGTAATTTTGGTCAGCGGTCATGATGGAGGTACAGGCGCAGCACCCATTACCTCTATCAAAAATGCAGGAATTCCTTGGGAACTAGGACTTGCAGAAACGCAGCAGACTCTTTTGATGAATGATCTACGAAGCCGTGTCATCGTACAGGTAGATGGTCAGTTAAAAACAGGGCGTGATGTCGTCATCGGTGCACTCCTTGGTGCGGAAGAATTTGGCTTTGCAACAGCCGCATTAGTCGTATCAGGCTGTATCATGATGCGTAAATGTCATAATAATACTTGTCCTGTAGGGGTGGCTACACAAGATCCTGAACTACGGAAACATTTTACTGGAGATCCTGCCCATCTGGTCAACTTCTTTACCTTTATTGCAGAAGAGGCAAGACAAGTCATGGCAGAATTAGGTTTCCGCACGATGAATGAAATGATCGGACGAGTTGATCTGCTAGAAGTCAACCATAAAGTCAACCACTGGAAAGCAAAAAAATTAGATCTTTCTGCTGTATTGTATCGTCCTGAGCTTCCTGCTCGTATTCATTCCCGTCGAACCATGGTGCAAGACCACGGTATGGATACCATCCTAGACAGAACGCTACTCCTTGATGCCAAAGAAGCATTAGAAAACCAAACACAGGTATCCAAACAATATACGATCAAAAACATTCATCGTACAGTAGGTACCCTGCTCAGTGGAGCAGTCGCCAAAAAATACGGAGATGCAGGTCTTCCTGAAGATACGATTCAGTATCATTTTACAGGCGCAGCGGGACAAAGTTTTGGCGCTTTTGCAGCCAAAGGCGTCACACTGATCCTAGAGGGAGATGGCAACGACTATGTGGGTAAAGGCTTATCCGGTGGAAAGATCATCGTATATCCACCCAAAAATGCACAATTTGTCTCTAGTGAGAACATTATTGTAGGTAACACGCTTCTGTATGGTGCTACTTCTGGAGAAGTATATATAAGAGGCATGGCTGGTGAGCGATTTGCTGTAAGAAATAGTGGTGCTACTGCCGTAGTAGAAGGCGTGGGAGATCACGGCTGTGAATATATGACGGGTGGTGCTGTAGTAGTCCTCGGTCCCACTGGAAGAAATTTCGGAGCCGGTATGAGTGGCGGTATCGCTTATGTACTCGATGAGAACCAAGACTTTACAAGCTGTATTAATTATCAAATCGTAGAAAGTGAACCTGTGGTAGATGAGGATGATTTAGGACTTCTACACGAATTGATCCAGAAGCACTGCCAATATACAGGCAGTGAAAAAGCAAGAAATATATTGGATCATTGGGATGTATATGCAAAACAGTTTGTGAAAGTCATATCTCCTGCGTATCGTGAAATATTACTGCAGAGAAAAGCAACTGCCCAGGCTGCAGCTGCCAATGAATAAGGAGGAACTGCCATGGGAAAATTAACTGGTTTTAAAGAATATGAAAGAAAAACAGCAAGTACACGGCCCATCACAGAACGGGTTCAGGATTATGAAGAATTATATATTCCTCTATCCTCTGAAGAAATAAAAATACAAGCGGCCCGATGTATGGATTGTGGTGTTCCCTTCTGTTCCTCCAAGTGTCCACTGGGTAATGTGATCCCAAGTTTTAATGACCTTGTGTATACTGGACAGTGGAAGAAGGCACTGGATACACTGCATTCTACGAATAATTTCCCTGAATTCACAGGCAAAGTATGCCCTGCTCCTTGCGAAGCAGGTTGTGTGCTCGGAATCAATCAAGATCCCGTAACCATTAAGCAAATGGAACTCGCGATTATCAATAAGGGATTTGAAGAAGGATGGGTTTCTCCCCAGCCTCCTTCTATCCGTACGAGTAAAAAGGTGGCTGTTGTGGGTTCTGGTCCTTCAGGCCTCGCAGCTGCACAGCAATTAAATCGTGCAGGACATAGTGTGACCGTATTTGAACGTGCCGATCGAATCGGCGGCCTTTTATCCTACGGCATTCCTGATTTCAAACTAGAAAAATGGGTAGTAGACCGTCGGGTTCAGCAAATGGCTGATGAAGGGGTTGTATTCAAAACCAATGCCAATGTAGGGGTTACGATCCCTGTAGCAGACCTCCAAGAAGATTTTGACGCAATATGCCTCACAGGAGGCTCCACCCAACCAAGGGATCTCGTGGTATCGGGTCGTGAACTTAATGGCGTACACTTTGCGATGGACTATCTGACTCAACAAAATACCCGTGTAGCAGGCAAGGAAGTAGTAGAAACTGAAATCACAGCAAAGGATAAAACAGTCGTTGTCATCGGAGGCGGTGATACGGGCGCTGACTGTATCGGCACCGCGATCCGTCAAGGCGCCAAAGAAGTCATTCAACTAGAGCTTCTGCCCAAACCTCCACTAGGTAGGGATGACTCCATGCCTTGGCCTACTTGGCCCATGACACTTAGAACCTCTACTTCTCACGAAGAAGGGGGAAGCCGCGAATGGAGTGTGGCGACCAAATACTTCTCAGGTACAGATGGAAAACTAACTACCCTGCACTGTATTCGTCTAGAATGGAGTGAGCCAGATGCACGCGGTCAGCGCAAAATGACTGAAGTGCCTGGTAGCGAATTTGAAATTCAGACAGAACTCGTACTGTTTGCCATGGGCTTTGTGCATCCCGAGCATAAAGGTATGCTCCAAGATTTAGGCGTAGAGCTTACGGATCGGGGCAATATTAAAACCGATGACAACTTTATGACCTGTATACCCGGTATTTTTGCTGCTGGAGATATGCGCCGTGGACAGTCCCTCGTAGTATGGGCTATCTCAGAAGGACGCAAAGCAGCAAAGTCTATAGATGAATTTTTAATGGGAGAAAGCCGTCTAAAAACTGCCTTATAGGAGGAACCTTTGTGAGTTGCAAACTAATTATACCTAAAAATTATGAGTCCCTGCTCACTGTAAGAGAATCAGAAAAAGCATTGAAAGCCATTAAAGACTATTTCGAAAAAACCTTGGCAGAGGCACTCCATCTAGAGCGGGTATCTGCACCCCTCTTTGTAAAAAAGGGAACAGGGATTAACGATGATTTAAATGGTGTAGAACGACCTGTATCCTTTACTATCAAAGCCGATAACGACAGTGATGTAGAAATCGTTCACTCGTTAGCAAAGTGGAAACGAATGGCTTTAGCTAGATATGGTTTTTCTGCTGGAGAAGGTCTCTATACGGATATGAATGCCATTCGTCGAGATGAAGAATTAGATAATCTCCATTCCCTCTATGTAGATCAATGGGACTGGGAAAAAATCATTCCTAAAGAAGCCAGAAATATCAAAACCCTTAAACAAACAGTCACGCTGATATTTGAATCCTTAAAACAAACAGAAAAGCAGGTTTGCTCTCTATATCCTGCCCTAACACCTATGCTTCCAGAATCAATCTACTTTATTCATTCCCAAGAACTCGAGGACCTATATCCTACTCTTTCTCCTAAAGAACGCGAAGATGCAATCTGCAAAGAAAAAAGAGCGGTATTTATCATGGGCATCGGGGGCACGCTCACATCCGGTCAACCTCATGATGGTCGAGCACCTGACTATGATGACTGGAACCTAAATGGAGATATCCTCCTATGGAACCCCATCCTAGATCGAGCATTTGAGATCTCCTCCATGGGCATCCGCGTAGATGAAGAAGCACTTACCCACCAACTCACAGTAGCCCAGTGTGAATATCGCAAAAACCTTCCCTTCCACAGCATGCTATTACATGGAGAACTCCCCTACACCATGGGAGGTGGCATCGGTCAATCCCGAATCTGTATGTTCTTCTTACAAAAAGCCCATATCGGAGAAGTCCAATCCTCCATCTGGACAGACGAAATGATCACCGCCTGCCAACAAAACAATATATTCTTGCTATAAATACAAGCACAAAAATAAGGCATAGACTATGCCTTATTTTTGTATTTCTATCATAGGTGCAAATTTAAGGTATTATTGGAAAGTTTTCGCTCAAGGAGATATTTCATTTTCATAGGGTTCTAGTCGCTGGTGGTATAACTTACCCTGAGCAAATACGGATTATTTTACTGCGTGTTTGCTTACGTATATCGCCATATTGTCCACAACGGCTGTTGAAGATGGCTTCGTTCTAGCATACGGAAGGAAGCTCCACGAACTCTATTCAAATTGAAATATCTCCTTTCGCTTAGGCTATCTGACATATTATGAAGTCAAAGAAATAAACCGCAGCTCAGCTACAGTTTATTAACGATCCGTGGGAGTTTCTCCCTCACTTGCACAAGCACTATTTTGCAGTTATTAGAAGACATATAGATTTACCATACTACCTGTTTTCAAAAGATCTCTAAAAAAGTATATAGTGATACGGCGAATATATACATCTGGAAACAACTGCAACCAAAAAGCGCGTCCCAAACTTCCAACAAAACTCTCCCCTTGCACAAGCCCGATTTTGCAGTTATTAGAAGACATATAGATTTACCATACCTGTTTTCAAAAGATCTCTAAAAAAGTATATAGTGATACGGCGAATCTATACATCTGGAAACAACTGCAACCAAAGAGCGCGTCCCAAACTTCCAACAAAACTCTCCGCTTGCACCAGCGCGATTTTGCAGTTGTTGGAAGATGTATAGATTCGCCGTATCACCTGCTCTTAATAGATCCTCATATTTATTTATTTATGTACCACTACAGCTTTCCCTTCCTTTAATCCTTGGAGCTGAGGATTTCGAATGACTGTATCTCCCAACTTTAGCCCTTCTAGTATGACTACTTCTTGTATGGTTTCCATGCCCTTTACTACAGGCTGAATCTTTGCTCTACCTTCCTGCAATATCCATATCCCATCTCCATCTTCATATGGAAACAAGGAAGTCTTGGGGACAGCCACACGATTTTCTTCTCTCAGGGTAGTAAACTGTACATCGATCTTATATCCTGGTCGTACAGGAGGCACAGTGCCTATAGGCACAATGACTACCTTTACTCTCTGCTCTATAAGACCAAGTGCAGACATTCTATCTTCGGCTGCCGGGGCAATTCGCTCTACGATTCCCTCAAATAATACATCTTTATCTTTTCGTGGTTGCTTTAATCCCACTTTCATTCCTTCTTGCACATCCACTACATCCTCTGTAATCATATAAGTTTCTATTTCATATGCCCCTGTTTGAAACAAATCCATCAGTTGGACTTGAGGAGATACAAACATCCCTTCCTTTACAGAAAGATTTTTGATCATACCATCTATGGGTGCCTTTACTTGTGCTTTCTCCAGCTGATAAATAAGCTCTTTCATCTGCTCTTCCACTACCTCTGTTAATGCATCAAAGTACTGCTTTGTACCACTTTGGGTTTCTTTACTACTTAACTGCTGCTCAATCAGTCCAATCTGGGCTTTCACTGCATTTTTTTGTCCTGCAAAATACTGAGTAGTCCCTACTGTAGGGATATGTTGTTCCTGCACCAATAAGAGCATTTGTTTTTGCTGCTGTAGGGTATTGGTGATTTGATCCATCTTTCTTTGTGCATCATCTAGATCTTTTTTGCTCACTGCCCCTGTTTCATATAAGGATCCAAGTCTGCTTACTTCCTTTTGCTGCCCTGCAAGCTGCTGTTCGGTCTCCTGTATGACTAACTGCTGCTGCTTGACTTGAGCTTCATACGGTGCTTTATTTGACTGGTTTTCCTGGCCTTCAATACTCTGGAGTTGAGCGCGGAGCCCTGTTAGTTGCTGCTCCATTTCTTGATAGGTTTTTTGTTTTTGTCCTTGGGTGCTCTTTTCCTGTGCTCGCAGCTGGGCTATTTGATATTGAAGCTGCGTTGTGTCCAGCTCCATGAGGATATCTCCTTTTTTTACTAGCTGCCCTTCTTTTACATATACCCCTGCGATTTGACCCGTTCCCTGAGTATAAATAGGCCGGTCGACTACTGCTAATACCATTCCTTCTTCCTCAAGCGTCTGCTCTATCGTTTTAGACGCTATGATGAATGCTTCTACTTGGAGTGGCTTCACCGCTTCATACACACTGTATCCGATGATGCTCATGATCACGAGCCCCCAAATAGCCCACTTAATCGGTTTCTTCATATTCTCCACCACCTTTTCTAGTCTCTTTCTTTTAATACTTCTACTAAATCAAGTTTTTTGATCTTTCTTGCCACAGACAGCTGTGCAATGATCATAGCCACCGCTGTACCCAAGGAAGCCACAAGAAAGGAAGAAGCCCCTGTACTAACTGGCATAGAATACAAATCATTACTCATACTACTTGCCATACTCTGCTTTAAAAGATATGTCAGGGGCACACCTGCCACCATTGCTACCACTCCTATCGTCCACTGTTCAAAGGAGATGACCTCTAGTACTTCTCTCGGTGTCATCCCAAGCACTCGAAGCGATGCTAATTCTCGCTTTCTCTCTGCCAAAGATATGATACTGGAATTGTATACGATCGCAAATCCTGTAACCATCGCCATCACTGCCATGACCCAGATCATATAGGCAAAAGAACCTACCAATTCCTGAAACTTTTCTACCATTTGTTTATTTTGTTCAAAGGATGCCACTGTTTCTGAGGTATTATATTCTTTTTTAAGGGCTTTGATAAACGTTTCTTCCATGGAAAGAAGGAGGGAAGTCGCTACTTTGGGCTGCCTCAATAGTTGACTTAGCGCATTTTGTTCCATATACACATTAGATCCCAAGTACTGAGGAATCACCGCCACTACATTCACATAGAGTATATCCTCCTTAGCCCAAGGACTTTCCATATGAAGGGTATCCCCTACGCTCACACCTAGGCTATCTGCAATAGACTGCGCCAGTACTGCACCTTCTTTAGGTAAGACGATTCGATTTTCCTTTTCATCTAATATATTATACAAGATACTGTCCTGCGGTAGTCCTACTACCATGACATCTTTCTTTCGATATGTATTTTTGAATGTGACTGGCACTTCTAACATTGCCTCGACTCGCTTCACACCTTTTTTAGATTCTAGCTCTCTCATCACTTGCTCCATGGGTAAGGGTCTAGTAAAGGTAATCTTTACATCATGCGTTTGAACCTTGGTGAACTGATCTGTGACCATCAGATCAATCAAATCTTGGAAGGACCACATGGTTGCGATCATGGCAAATGTCACCATAATGCCGATAAAAGTAAAAAAGCTTCTTCCTTTGTTACGAGATATATTCCGAATCGCCATTTTTCCCTGTACCGTCAATGTCTCCCATATAAGCGTACTCCGCTCTATCCATACTTTTTTTCCAAACATAGGCGTAGACGGTCGCATCGCATCTGCAGGTTGGAGCTTCATCACGCCTTTGGATCCTTGGAATCCTGCAATGAGACTGCATACCATGGACAATAAGATCCCCATGAAAAAGTATTTAGGAGAAAAAGTATTTTTGAGGGTGGGTAGATTAAAAAAAGTTTGATAGATTTGGGTATAGGATTCTGAGAGCAAAGAACCAAAAATACCCCCCATCACCCCTCCTGCAAAACCAATCAATCCTCCATAGGAAAGGTAATGTATGAGAATTTCCTTTTGCCCATACCCAAATGCCTTAAGGGTTCCGATCTGACCTCTCTGTTGTTCTACCAATCGTTTTAACATAATGTATAAAATAAGTGCAGCGATGAGCAAAAATAATATAGGGACACTACGCACTGTACTCTCTAATTGTTTGAATTCTTCTGTCAGCATTACATTGCTAAGCTGATCCTTCTGTTCTACCATGCTCGCAAGACCATATTTTTTCAGTCTATCCTCTAGCTTATTTTCTATATCCTTCAGGGTATAGCCAGGTTGTAGGGTTAAGACGATGTCATTGACCATACCGCTATTTGCAAATAGTACTTCCATATCTTCATAGGGCATATAGGCAATGTCGAAGGCTTCAGGATCTGGAAATAGATTTTGGACATTTTGCATCGCATATACAAATTCTGGACTCTGCCCTGTACCCACTACCGTTAGTTTCATTTTCTTTCCATCTACAAGCACAAAGAGTTCATGACCCATTGTTAAACTGTTAGCCTCAAAAAACTTAGAACCGATCCAGATGTTTTTTTCTCCACTTGTAAGAGGAAATCCTGCTAGTTGATGTACTCCATTTAAAGGTTCTTCTTCCTTCAGATCTACGGATACCAAGCGCAGATAAATATTTTTGTCTGAATTTTCTTTCAACACCCTCACATCTCGGACCAGTCGTCCTTGGACCCGATCTACGCCTTCTATATTTTTGAGCTGTTTGACTTGGGTATGGGGTATGGATTTGACTTTGATAAACACATCCGCAAAATGGTATGTATCATAAAACTCATTCTTGGCATTGTTTAGATTATCGATCACGATGGACATAGAGGTAAAAACCATCAAGCCGATGGCAATCACTATAGTGCAGGCAATATACGCTGTTTTATTTTCTCTTAGATCTCGTAACATTTTTCGCCATAACACTACCAGCTCACCTCCTCCGGTGAAAGAGGATGCTCAATCACCTCGATTTTATCTAAGCGTCCATCTTTAATATAGAAAACCCGATCTGCCATCTGGGCAATCCCTGCATTATGTGTAATAATGATCACTGTTTTATGATGGGTTTCATTGAACTTTCGTAAGAGTTTTAATACCTGCATACCTGTGGATAGGTCTAGTGCTCCCGTAGGCTCATCACAAAGAAGAATTTCTGGATTTTTGGCTATGGCTCTCGCAATCGCCACTCGCTGCTGTTGTCCTCCCGACATCTGCGCTGGAAAATGATCCGCCCGATCTAGTAGCCCCACTTCTTCCAGCACTTCCGTGACGTTCAAAGGGCTTTTGGCAATCTCTACCGATAATTTTACATTTTCTAGTGCCGTCAAATTGGGCATAAGATTATAAAACTGAAATACAAATCCTATGGCATCTCTTCGGTACTGCGTTAGCACTTTTTCAGAAGCACCATGCAGAGGCTTTCCCTTGAAGTACATTTCTCCTGCATTCGCAGCATCCATGCCCCCAATCATATTCAACATCGTACTCTTGCCAGAGCCACTAGGACCTAGTACAACAACAAATTCTCCTTCAAAAACATCAAAGTCTACTCCCTTAAG
The DNA here is from genome assembly GCA_937989765.1 of uncultured Clostridia bacterium. Taxonomy (GTDB): domain Bacteria; phylum Bacillota; class Clostridia; order Lachnospirales; family CALKRZ01; genus CALKRZ01. The sequence goes on from CALKRZ010000030.1 coordinate 21,128, forward strand.
CGCTTCTACTGTTACTTCTCCCATTTGATAATATTTAGAAAGATTGCGCGCTTGCAAAATAATGCTCATTCCTACACCTCCTTATGCTCTGTTCTGCAACTAAATGTATTATAACATCTCTCTCTGACAATTTCAATATACTAAACTACATTTTAAAGAGTACCACTCAGTGTAATTGTCAAAAAAAGAGAGAATTCACATTCTCTCCTCTTTAGGGCACCGTAACGCCTTTGTTCTTATCCCATCCTTAGCTTCATTTTACATTGTAACGACTTTATTTCTTCCAGAACGTTTGGCTTCGTATAAGCCTTCATCCGCAATATTTAGTATGTCTGATAATGTCTCAAAGCCTTTTCGCAAGTCTGCCACACCAATGCTGATCGTTACCTGAAGAGCTCCGTATGCTTCTGTAGGAATCGGCACATCCGCCATGATACTTCGTAATTTTTCTGCCATATCTGTGGCAATAGAGAGTGGTGTTTGAGGTAGAAGAATCACAAACTCCTCTCCTCCATATCTCCCTACAATATCCGTTTTACGGCTAATCTCAAGGCATCTTGCTGCTACTACTCGTAATACTTCATCTCCCATAGCATGACCATATGTATCATTAAACCGTTTAAAATGGTCAATATCAAACATAATGACAGATAAAGGAACTTTGGATTCTAGAGATTGTTTACATATATGCTCTCCTAACTTAAAGAAGTATCTTCTATTATAGAGCCCCGTCAATCCATCTGTAGTCGCAAGCTTTTTCACCTTTCCAAATAACTTGGCATTTTCTATGGCAATGGCTGCTTGACTCGCAAAAGTAAAAGCAATATCCGCTTCATTTTCTGTATAGGCGCCTAAAGCATTGCTGTCTAATGTTAAAATGCCTAATGCTTGATTGCGAGACAATAGAGGTACTCCAATCCAACACTGCACTTTATTTTTACTTCCAAAGGCATGAAACATCGGATTATCTTGTACATGGTCAATAATAATAGGCCTATTATTTTTCACCGCTTCATGAAATAATAAGTCTGTAGCCACTGGTATGCGAAGTTTCTGTACTCGCTCCATATCCTCATGACCTTTTGCTGCCACTACTTGAAAGTATTCTCCCTGCCTCAGCATCACTGTGGCACAGTCGTAGGGAACAATTTGTGCCAAGTTTTCAAGAAGACGATTGAGTACTTCACTTAAGTTAAGGGTAGAACTCAGGGTATTGGTTACAATCCTCAAAGTTTCTGAAAGCTTTCGTTTTTCCCTTTCCGATTCAAATCGCTGCGCATTGGTGATGGCATCCTGTACTGCCTGTTTGAGTGTAAGCAGTGTCTGAACACGGGTTAATAATTCCCGTTTATCAAAAGGCTTAGACAAGTAGTCATTCGCCCCTGCTTCTAGTCCAACGATGATATCCTCTGGTTGATTTTTGGCCGTCAACATCAAAATAGGTAATTCAAACATCGTATGTTCTTCTCTCAGAATTCTACATACTTCATATCCTGTCATCTTAGGCATCATGACATCCAAGATAATCAAATGATACGGATCTCCCTTTTGAATCTTATCCAGTGCATCCATACCATTGCAGGCGGTATCCACTTGATATTTTTGAAGTCCTAACTGATTAACCATTACTTGTAGATTGACAGGCTCATCATCTGCTACCAAGATCCGCAATGCTTCATTATTATAGGATTGTTGTTCCATACGAGTCGATTCTGATGCGGTGGGCAAAAATTCTACATGACTATGAGCAAAAGTATTCATATTTGTTACTGAAGCTTCTCGTATTGCATCCTGTTCTACTCTCTGCTGTATGGGGCTAAATGGCAGTGTAAAGGTAAACCGTGTTCCTTTGCCTACTTGGGAGTCTACTTGAATAATGCCTCCATGAAGCTCGACCAAATGCTTGGTGATACTAAGACCCAGCCCCGTCCCTCCGTATTCCCTTGCCGTCGAGGCATCCACCTGTTGAAAAGATCGAAAGATATCCTCAAGCTTATCTTCCGGAATTCCAATCCCTGTATCTTCTATGGTTACTGCGATCTTATCATCCTCTATTTCTGCATATACTTGAATACTGCCTTGCTCCGTAAATTTTGCAGCATTGCCGATCAGGTTATGCATAATTTGTTGAAGACGTTTTTCATCCGCATATACCAAAGGCAGTCGTTCATCCACTTCATTGATCAACTGCAGTACCTTATCCTTCACCAAAGGTCTTGATAAAGCCATGACCAACTCTACATTCTGCCACAAATCTACAGGCTTTAATTGCAGTATTAACTGTTGATTATTTAGTTTGGACATATCCAAAATATCATTCACCAAAGTAGCCAGTCGTTTACCACTTAATACGATCATAGAAAGATTCCTAGTGGTTACTTCTGATAAATCCCCAGCTGCCCCGTCAATCAAAGATTCTGCTATACCGATCATCCCATTGAGCGGAGTCCTCAGTTCATGAGAGGTATTGGCCAAAAACTCATCTTTCATCTTATCTACTCGCTTTAGGCTCTCCACCGTAACTTTCTGCCTCTGTAATTCTTTCTGTTGACCACTGGTGATCAAGTATATGGTGATACTAATCAGACTAACCAGCAGTATGATATATACGGTATAAGCCCACCAAGTTTTCCACCAAGGGGGCGTGATGAGGATGGTAAGGAACGTACCTTCTTCATTCCACACACCATCACTATTGGCGCCTTTCACACGAAAAGTATACTTTCCCCCATTGAGGTTGGTATAACTTGCATAGCGGCGTGTACCACAATATACCCACTCTTGGTCAAATCCCTCTAACTTATACGCATATTGATTTTTTTGTGAGATCGTATAGTCAAGTGCTGCAAACTCAAAAGAAAAGAAGGTATCTTTGTAAGAAAGACGAATCTCTGGAATTCTGTAGATTGCTTCTCCAAAATATTGGATTTTATCAAATTTGCGAAAGGCTGTAATTTTAATAGGAGGCTGGTACGTATTATCCTTGATATGCTCAGGATAAAAAAAGTTAAACCCATCATCTCCTCCAAAAAACATCTCGCCTGTAGAACTTTTAAAACAAGCACCAGGGTTAAATTCTGTCCCTTGGAGCCCATCACTCACTGTATAATTCCTAAACTGTTGTGATACAGGATCAAATTTGGAGATCCCTTTATTAGTACTGATCCATAAGAAGCCTGCCGTATCTTCTAGTATGCCCAGAATATTATCATCAGGAAGACCATCTTTTTGAGAAAAGCGAGTAAATGTTCGCTGAGCTCTATCAAATAAATTAAGCCCGCCACCTAGTGTACCCACCCAAAAATTACCCTTACGATCTTCTAGTATTGCCCACACACTATTATGACTTATACTACGAGGATCGTTATCTACCTGAATGTACGGTATAAACTTTTCAGTTTCTGGGTCAAATCGATTAAGCCCTCCACCCAAGGTACCGATCCATAGAAAATGATCTTTATCTTCATAAATAAATACGACTTGATTGTGACTTATACTATGGGGATTCGTAGTCTTTTTTTGATACCTTATAAATCGCTGTGTATCTTGATCAAAACGATTTAAGCCTTCATCCGTGCCCACCCAAAGTCTTCCTTTGGAATCTTCATATAAAGCCCGAACAGTATCATTGCTGATGGTATCTTCATCCTCTGGCGCATGACGATACCGTATAAACTTTCCAGTTTTACGGTCAAAGGCATTGAGCCCACCTCCCCGCGTTCCTAGCCACAATATCCCTGCATAATCCTCCCATATACTCACCACACTGTCATGGCTTATACTATCTGTACTCTCTGGATCATGGTTATAATGCGTAAATATCCCTTGATTTCGGTCTAATCTGTTTAATCCTTCTCCTTTTGTGCCGATCCATATCATACCCTCACGGTCTTCATATATACTCCACACATCATTCATACTCAAACTATTCAGATTTGCAGGATGATGGGAATAAGACCCGAATTTTTGTCTTTTATAATCTAGTTTATTAAGTCCTACTTCCGTTCCAATCCATAGGGCATCTTGGTCATCCCGATACAATGAAAAAACTCGATTATTGCTTAGGCTATTTGAATCAAACGGACTATGTGTATAGGCATAAAAACGATTATTTTTCTCATCGAAATGATGAAGACCCTTATCTGTCGCTATACATAAATCACCCCGACTATCCTCTGTGATAGACCATATCTTATTACTATGTAGACTATAGGCATTCTGAGGATCATTTTTGTACGTAATGAAAGAACCATCCTCAGGATCAAATAAGTTTAAACCATCTTCCGTTCCAACCCACAATCTCTGTTTTTTATCTTCATATAACGCTACTACGCTGTCATGACGAATGCTTTTTGCATCGTCTCCATGATGAATATAATATGTAAAATTGCCTGTATCTGGATCCAACCGATGAAGACCCTTTCCAGTTCCGATCCAAATCCCATCCTTACTGTCTTCCATCATCGTCCATATCGTAGAATGCTGTAATCCTGCTCCTGTAATATTATCCATCTTATATTGCATGAAATGACCTGTTGTCCGATCAAAATGATTGAGTCCGTCCTCTGTACCAATCCATAATCTACCCTTGCTGTCTTCCATAATGCTCCATACTGTATTACTGCTCAAACTTTTTGTATTATTGGGGTCATATTTATAGGTAATAAATCTCTCTGTCTTTTTATCAAAACGGTTGAGTCCGCCATTTCTGGTGCCGATCCATAAGGTACCACTGCTATCTTCATAAATAGACCGAATATCACTATCTGATATGGAATATGGATTTTGGGGATTGTGTTGAAATACAGTAAAAGAATATCCATCGTATCTATTGAGGCCTCCGTAGGTACCCACCCACATAAACCCATCCTGGTCCTTCAGGATGGAGGTGACACTACTTTGGGACAATCCCTGCTCAATCGTAAAACGATCAAAGCGCATATCTTGTGTATGGCCCCATGCAGAAACCGTGAAAAAAGCAGAATATAGCAATGTACAACAAAAAAACAGGATACTATATCGTCCACAGCTCTGTGAATGAAACCTGTTCTTAAAAAAATTCATATGGCAACCCCCTCAAACACCAATATGGTATTTAAAAACCTTTTATATTAGTGTACACGAAATAATAAGAAGATTCAATATGAAATAATTGAATGGACATAAATGTTTGGATCTCAAAAAAAGATAGTCCTAAGACTATCTCTTTTTATACAGTTTCCCAAAATGCCGTCCCTATATTTTGACACCTAGCTCTCGCCAGGTGGGTGTCCACTGGAAAACTTCTGCCTTCCCCGGCCCAATGGGAATTAGCTTGGGGCCTGGCATTCCTTTTCTCTTAAGACTCCCTTATACATATTGTAGGTTCAAAATAATAGGATTCTCGAACATTTCAGGATATATTTTTTTGTATCAACCGTTACTACTTTGATCTGTTTTCATTATATCTAAAAGCCATGTTATTTTCAAGTAAAAAGTTGTCAACGGCAATAATTTCAATAAACGACTGCTATATTTAAAATT
>CALKRZ010000031.1 GCA_937989765.1 uncultured Clostridia bacterium
GGCTCAGTTATCCTCAAATGGTAAAAATGAACGATGGAATTCCAGTCATTGTATATACTAAAATAGAGCATAAGTTTAAGATGACAAAGGAAGAATTTAAAAGTGCTATTACGAGTAAGACAAAAGCAGTCATTATAAACAGTCCTAGCAATCCTACTGGAATGGTTTATACAGAGCAGGAACTAAGAGACCTTGCAGAAGTAGCCATAGAGCATGATCTGCTAGTTATTTCTGATGAAATATATGAAAAACTAATTTATGGAGAGACAAAGCATGTTAGTATTGCTTCTTTAGGAGAAGAAATCTATAAAAGGACTATTCTAGTGAATGGGGTATCTAAAAGCTATTCAATGACAGGATGGAGAATAGGATACACTGCTTCTAGCACGGAAATAGCAAAAATAATGTCTAATGTACAAAGCCACGGTACATCGAATGCAAATTCTATTGCTCAAAAGGCAAGTTTGGAAGCAATTGCTGGAGCACAAGACTGTGTAGAGAGTATGCGACAAGAGTTTGAAAAACGTAGGAATTATATGGTAAAAAGAATAGAGTCAATGTCTTTAATCACAACTATACAGCCCCAAGGTGCATTCTATGTTTTTGTGAATATTTCACCCATTATAGGAAAGAAATTTAAAGACAAGGTCATTGGTTCTGCTACAGAACTAAGTGCTGTATTATTGGATGAGGAAAAAGTAGCGGTTATTCCATGTACGGATTTTGGATTTGATCAGTATATTCGTCTTTCTTATGCGATTTCAATGGAACACATTGAAAAAGGACTTGCACGAATTGAAAATTTTATAAATAGCTTATAATAAATACAGGATAGGGGGAAACTCCTATCCTGTATTTATTATCTATGCTAGATTTATAAATCTAGAAGGGATTTATGATGCAAAAAACAAAAAAAAGAGATATAATATATACGAATATGAAGTAGGAAGGATGAAGTATTTTGCATGATACATATATATCACCTTTTGGAGAACGCTATGCGAGTAAAGAAATGCAGTATTTGTTTTCGGCAGATAAGAAGTTTAAGACATGGAGAAAGTTATGGATTGCTTTAGCAGAAGCAGAAAAAGAATTGGGTATTGTTATTACAGATGAGCAGATAGAAGAGCTTCGTACATTTGCAGAAGATATTAACTATGAGGTAGCGATACAAAAAGAGAAGGAAGTTCGTCACGATGTAATGGCTCATGTTCATGCCTACGGAGAACAGGCAAAAAAGGCAAAAGCCATTATTCATTTGGGTGCAACCAGCTGTTATGTAGGGGACAATACGGATGTCATTGTGATGACAGAAGCCCTACAGCTCATTCAAAAAAAGATAGTGAATGTGATTTATAAGCTCTCGCTATTTGCAAAGGAGTATAAAGCACTGCCTACTTTGGGGTTTACTCATTTTCAACCAGCACAACTCACAACCGTGGGCAAGAGAGCTTGTTTGTGGATGCAAGATTTATGGATGGATCTTGGAGATTTAGAACATCAACTTTCTCAAATGAGACTGCGAGGTGTGAAAGGGACTACGGGGACGCAAGCCAGTTTTTTAAGTCTTTTTGATGGAGATCATGAGAAAGTGCGCACATTGGAGAAACTTATTGCTGAAAAGATGGGATACAAAAAGACATTTCCTGTTACAGGACAAACGTATCCTAGAAAGTTAGACTCTCAGGTACTACATGTATTAAGTGGAATTGCCCAATCGGCATATAAATTTAGCAATGATATTCGTCTTTTGCAAAATTTAAAAGAGATAGAAGAACCTTTTGAAAAAAATCAAATTGGTTCCTCAGCCATGGCATATAAACGAAATCCTATGCGTACCGAACGGATATCTTCCTTAGCGAGACATGTTATATGTACAGCATTAAATCCTGCGATTACTGCTTCTACCCAGTGGTTTGAGAGAACACTAGATGATAGTGCTAATAAACGGATATCTATCCCAGAAGCTTTCTTAGCCATAGATGGCATATTAGATATTTATTTAAATGTAGTAGATGGGCTTGTAGTATATCCTAAGGTGATCCACCAGAGAATTATGAGTGAGCTGCCTTTTATGGCTACAGAAACGATTCTCATGGAAAGTGTGAAGCGTGGAGGAGATCGACAAGAGCTTCATGAACGCATTCGCATTCATTCCATGGAAGCAGCTAAACAAGTGAAATTAGAAGGGAATCCAAATGATTTGATTGAACGAATCATTGCAGATGATGGATTTTCGATGGGAAAAGAAGAAATTATGGACATATTAAAACCAGAATGTTTTATAGGCCGAGCACCTGAACAGGTAGATGAGTTTATAGAGGAATACATTGATCCCCTTATGATTCAACATAAGGATATGATTGGCCTTACAGCAGAACTTCATGTATAGTGGAATACTTTACAGCTTTTAGTTTTCTTAGTAAAAGCAATATCAATACAAAGGAGTAGATACAATGAACTATGCTACAGTAAAAGAGGTTTATAGACAAACGGAAGAATTTTTAGGAAAAGATATTTTTATCGCAGGTTGGGTTAGAACAGTGAGGGCGTCTAAAGCCTTTGGGTTTATTGAATTAAATGACGGTAGTTTTTTTAAAAATATTCAGGTAGTATTTGAAGAAACAATGGATAACTTTAAGGAGATCGGCAAACTAGGAGTGGGCGCTTCTATTATAGTAGAAGGTACGCTAACGGAAACACCGGGGGCAAAACAACCTTTTGAGATCAAGGCGAAAAATATAGCGATTGAAGGAACTTCAGAACCTGAGTATCCCCTTCAAAAGAAAAGACATTCTTTTGAATTTTTGAGAACCATTGCGCATCTTCGTCCTCGTACCAACACATTTTCAGCGGTATTTCGAGTTCGATCATTAGTAGCGCATGCAATCCATACATTTTTTCAGGAACGAAATTTTGTATATGTACATACGCCTATTATCACAGGTAGTGATTGTGAAGGGGCAGGAGAGATGTTTCGAGTGAGTACATTTAATCCTGAAAATCCTCCCAAAAATGAGCAAGGACATATTGAATATGAAAAAGATTTTTTTGGGAAAGAAACGAGTCTGACCGTAAGTGGACAGCTTTCAGCTGAAGCGTATGCCATGGCATTTCGTACTGTATATACATTTGGTCCTACTTTTCGTGCAGAAAACTCGAATACAGCAAGACATGCAGCAGAATTCTGGATGATTGAACCAGAGATGGCTTTTGCAGATTTACAGGATGATATGGAACTGGCAGAAGATATGTTGAAATTTATTATCCGTTATGTACTAGAAAAAGCGCCTGAAGAGATGGAATTCTTCAATGATTTTGTAGATAAAGGGCTTCTAGAACGGTTGAATAGTATCGTTGATTCAGATTTTGGCCATATTACGTATACAGAGGCTATTGAAATTTTGGAAAAAGTACAGGATGAGTTTGAGTATCCTGTAAAGTGGGGGATTGATTTACAGACAGAACATGAACGGTACTTAACTGA
>CALKRZ010000032.1 GCA_937989765.1 uncultured Clostridia bacterium
CAAATAGAATCATAAAAATAAAGAATCCAATATATATTTTATTCCTAGCAGTTTTTTTTAGAGATTTATGTTTTATATTACGGGACATACATCTTTCCTCCAGTAAGTTTGCCTTACTCCATTATAGTATATATATAAGGAACTGTAAAACTAAAGAAACAAAAAGAAAAAAGCACCGAGGGGTGCTTAAAGCTCTTGGAATTAAAAATTTCCGGATTCTGTTTCGTTTACCACATAATAGCATTTGTGCTCTTCTGCATTATAATACAGTTTGAGCGCAGCCACATCTTTAATTTTTCTGTTTTTAGATTTCCACATTTCTTTAAATTCCTTTAATAGTTCATTTTGGCCTATTTCTTTTCCCTCATATTGCAAAAACAATTCATATTTCATATTCTTTCTCCTCTACCTAAGTATATTTATAATAAAAAATATAAAAATTATTTTTCAGGTAGAATTTTATAATAAACTGCAAAAATTGTCAAGTTTTATGATTAAAATAGACCAAATGTAAGATCAATAGAAACTATAAAATAATACAGATTAAGCCGCCACTTCCTTCATTGATAATTTTTTGAAGTGTCTCCTGCAGTTTCATCTGAGCATCTTCAGGCATGCGATACAATTTATTTTGAAGGCCTTCGTTGACCAGTTCATGAAGAGATTTTCCAAATATATTAGATTCCCATATTTTTTTTGGATCTGTTTCAAATTCACTCATTAGATAAGTTACCAGTTCTTCACTCTGCTTTTCTGTTCCTACAATAGGGGATACTTCTGTTTCAATATCTGCTCGAATAAGGTGAATAGAAGGAGCACTAGCTCTTAGTTTAACGCCAAATCGATTGCCGTGTTTTACGATTTCAGGTTCTTCTAAGGTGAGCTCTTCTAAGCATGGAATGACTACCCCATAGCCTTTTCGTTTTACATCCTCTAATGCATAAGAAATTTTATCATACTCACGTTTCGTCTCAGCCAATTTTTTAATGAGAGAAATAAGCTGATGTTCGCCTTGAATCATAATACCCGTTGTTTCGCTGAGCACTCGATAGAAAAGACCATCATCTGTGGATAGTTCGATTTTGGCAATTCCTTCTCCTAAACTGATTTTATCGATATATGCTTTTTTAACAAAGTCATAATCCTCTAATAATGAGATAGATTCTTTCATTTCGCGAAGTTTAAATACTGCTTGCATAGTCTGTTTAATGCTTAAAATAATTTCTTTTTTTAGCCAATGATCAGGACTTAATGTCTCAATCCATTTAGGCATATTAAACTTAATCTCTTTTATAGGAAACTCATATAATACCTTTTCCATGATGACATTAATATCATCAGTTTTTAACTGAGCACAATTGATAGGTATAACGGGAACTTTGTATTTATCACACAGCTCCTGTTTAAGGGTTTGTGTTTCAGCTGCATAAGGTTTTGTAGAGTTCAGCAAAATAACAAAAGGTTTATTAATGGCTTTAAGTTCAGTGATAACCCGCTCTTCTGCATCTATGTATTCATTTCTAGGAAGCTCGGTAATACTTCCATCTGTCGTGACTACAATCCCGATCGTAGAATGTTCATTAATCACTTTTTTTGTTCCTATTTCAGCAGCTTCTGTAAAAGGTATTGGATCTTCAAACCAAGGAGTAGATACCATTCTAGGATTTTCTCCTTCTAAATGGCCATTTGCTCCTGGAACTAAATAGCCTACACAATCAATCATTCTCACTTTTAGTTCGATAGTATCATTTAAGGTAATGGCAACGGCTTCATTAGGTACAAATTTGGGTTCGGTTGTCATTATGGTTTTACCAGCTGCACTTTGAGGAAGCTCATCTTTAGCACGCTCTTTATTAAAATTGTTAGGAATATTGGGGATCACCAATAAGTCCATGAATCGCTTGATGAAAGTAGACTTTCCCGTACGCACAGGACCTACAACTCCTATGTATATATCGCCATTCGTCCGTTCTGCAATATCTTTGTAGATATCATAATTATCCATACAATACCCTCCTCATTTTCAATATGTATAGTATGATTTGTAGAGCAAACAATTTTTGCTGTACATTCTCTATCAATATATGAAGTGAAAAAGTGTATTATTACAATTCAAAATAAAAAAGGAACCTGATAGATCAGGAATCCTTCTTTTTATGGATCTCTGCAAAAGTATTTGCCTTACCACATACTTTTGCAGAGATCCATTTTTATAAATATATAGATTACCAAGTATTTTTTCCTGTGGATGTAAGCGTAGGAAGCCAACTCATCTCTTCCATTTCATGCTCAATCGTTTTTTCCCGCATCATTAAATCCACTACTGCCTGTTTTGGATCTTTACCATGGAATAAAACATTATTGATTTGTTCAATGATGGGCATATGCACTTCGAATTTTCGAGACATTTTCAAGGCAGCTTGAGCTGTATTTACTCCTTCTACCACCATATGGACTTCTTTTAGTGTATCAGACAACGATTTACCTTGACCTAGGAGTATGCCTGCTCGTCGATTTCGACTATGCATGCTAGTACAAGTAACAATCAGATCACCAATTCCTGAAAGGCCACTGAAAGTCTGTAGATCAGCACCCATAGTACTACCTAGACGAGCAATTTCAACAATACCTCGAGTCATAAGCGCAGCCTTTGTATTATCTCCAAAACCTAAGCCATCCGATATTCCAGCGGCTAAAGCAATCACATTTTTTAGAGCCCCACCTAGCTCTACACCCATACGATCAGGATTTGTGTACACACGGAATTTAGGAGTCATGAATACATCTTGAATTTGTTCAGCAATTTTTTTATCATGAGCGGATATAACTACAGTGGTGGGAATATCTTTTGCCACCTCTTCAGCATGGCTAGGACCAGATAGAACAGCCACAGGACAGCTAGGGACTTCTTGTTCAATCACTTGGCATAGAGTTTGAAGCGTATCTTCATCTAATCCCTTTGCCACATTAACAATAATTTGTCCAGTTTTAATAAAAGGTGAAAAGAGCTTAAGGGTGGATCGTATAAACTTAGAAGGTATCGCAATAACGATAATATCCTTATCTTCGACTGCTTTTCTGGAACAAGTAGTTAAATGAATAGAATTAGGTATTATAATTCCTGGCAAAAATTCTAAGTTTTCACGAGAATGGACTAAGGATTCATATTCATCCTGCTGAAATGACCAAAGCGTTACAGCGTGACCATTTTTCGAAAGTAGTATAGCAAGAGCAGTCCCCCAACTTCCAGAACCCAAGACAGCGATTTTTTTCATTTATTTCTTTACCCCCTTTTGTCCCAATTTAGATTCAGTACCTGAAAGTAATCTTTGTATATTAGATTGATGTCGCCAAATAGCGGATATGGCAAAAAACATACCCGTTAAAATTGCTTCTACAGGATACTGAAATACTGCCAGTAGTATGGGAATACAAATAGAAAGAAGGATAGAGGCCAAGGAGACATAGCGAGTTAT
>CALKRZ010000033.1 GCA_937989765.1 uncultured Clostridia bacterium
AATTATATTTTCACTTCTTAATTTTATATTACTTACTGTATTGGTCTTTTTTGTTCATGCCTTATGGGATTTAGTTGTTACATTGCAAAATATTCCTACTTCTTATACTGTGATGAATGAAGAAAGAGAAGGAAAAGTAGAAAATGATCATGTTTTTTTAGTATATCAAAAAGATATACTAAAAAAAACATTTGTTCATTTAGAAGATGCTGTATTGTATGCCCAAAACTTTGAATATGCTTTTGTAAAAGAGAAAAACAAATCAAAATGGCTGTGGAATAACTACCCTCCATTTAATGTATATCAAAAAGATCAGTATTTGGCTGAATTTGAAACGTATTTAGAAGCTGTAGCATTTGCAAGGGCATATGATCAAGGATATGTATATTATAGAGGAAATAATGGGATTGTATGGTCTGCTATAGAAAAAGCAAATGATTCGGTGATAATAGAGATTCCTTTTGTTCAACAAATGCCGGAACTCCCTAGAGGGTGTGAAGTGACAAGCTTATCCATGCTTCTTATGTATGAAGGAGTTGCAGTAGACAAAATGACATTAGCAGAGCAAGTACGTAAAGATTCTACACCCTTTGAAATCAAAAAAGGGAAAGTATACTTTGGAAATCCCTATGAAGGATTTTTAGGTAGTATGACAGATATGAAAAAGCCTGGATATGGCGTGTATCATGGCCCTGTATATGAACTGTTGAAAAAATATCTACCTGATCGTGCACTAGATATTACAGGGTGTGAATTTGAAGATGTTCTTTTTTTTATTAAGAAGAATGTACCCGTATGGATTATTACGAATACTAGTTATAGTAAATTAAAAAGTTCAGAGTTTTTTACTTGGCAAAGTCCATCAGGTGTTGTACAAGCAACAAAAAAGCAACATGCAGTATTAATCACAGGATATGATGATCAGTTTATTTACATCAATGATCCATTGCATCATAAATCGAATAGAAAGTTGCCCAAAAAGCCTTTCGAAGAAGCATGGATTCAAATGGGACGACAAGCTGTGACATATAGTCCTTGATATATTTTTATTATCATCTTATTTTTTATATATTCATAAAATTTTGATAAAGGTGTGAAAATAATGATAAGAGAAATACATGTTGAAAAAGTGATCACTGCAGTGAAAGAACTTTGTATCGAGTCGAATTGCATCATATCCCCAGATATTGAAAAAGCGCTGCATCAATCTATACCACGAGAGCAGTCTGAAGTGGGACGAGAAGTAATAGGACAGATCATAAAAAATGCAGAGCTCGCTAATATAAAACAAATGCCTATTTGCCAAGATACAGGTATGGCTGTTGTTTGGATTGAAATAGGTCAAGAAGTGCATATTGTAGGGGGAAGTCTAGAAGAAGCGATCCATGAAGGCGTAAGACAAGGATATAAAGAAGGATATCTTAGAAACTCTGTGGTAGGAGATCCTTTTGAACGAAAAAATACTAATGATAATACCCCCGCAATCATTCATTATGAAATGACACTAGGAGAGAATCTGTGTATCACAGTGGCGCCTAAGGGATTTGGCAGTGAAAATATGAGCCGTATCTATATGCTAAAGCCTTCTGATGGATTAGAAGGAGCAAAGAAGTCTATCATACAAACTGTAGATGAAGCAGGATCTAATGCATGTCCGCCTATGATTGTAGGTGTGGGGATAGGGGGTAATTTTGAAAAGGCAGCGATTCTTGCAAAAAAAGCACTACTAAGGCCTGTAGGAATCTATTCTCCTAAACCTCACATTTCTGCTGTAGAAAAAGAATTGATGCAGAGCATAAACAACCTGGGTATTGGACCACAAGGATTCGGTGGAAATATAACTGTATTAGGGGTACATATAGAAACCTATCCCACCCATATAGCAGGACTTCCAGTTGCGATCAATATAAGCTGCCATGTAACTAGGCATGCATCAAAAATACTATAGTTTTGGAGGATCATAGATGAAGATTTCATTGCATACGCCACTTACCAAGGATAAAGTAGAACAATTAAAAACAGGAGATACAGTACTATTATCTGGAATGATATATACTGCAAGAGATGCAGCCCATAAAAGACTCGTGCAAGATATAGAAAAAGGGAAACAACTTCCATTTTGCATGCAGGATCAGATTATATACTATGTAGGCCCTACACCCGCTAAAAAAGGCGATATTATTGGTTCATGTGGGCCGACGACGAGTGGAAGAATGGACGCTTACACAATTCCTCTTTTGGAAAAAGGAGTAAGAGGAATGATTGGTAAAGGAGAAAGATCAGGTGCTGTGATCGAGGGCATAAAAAAGTATCAAGCTATATATTTTGCGGCTGTAGGGGGAGCTGGGGTTTTATTATCGACGCATGTACAATCATCTGAAGTATTGGCTTATGAAGATTTGGGACCAGAAGCGATATATCGTTTAGAAGTTAAAGATTTTCCGGTGATCGTAGTCATTGACCGTATGGGTCATGATTTATATCATACGGAAAAGATGAAGTATAGAAGAGAACCTGCGAATAGCTGATAAAAACCTAAATCTACTTATGCAATACACTTCATATGATAATAAATGAAGATATTTGACTAAATATAGATTTTGAATAATGTTGCAAAATGTAATATAATTGCATTATTAGTTTTTGAAAAAAGGTGGGTGCAGAATTGTATAAAGAAGTGGTAAAGCCACGATATTTTTCGTCTATGGAATTTTTGATAGGAATTGTATGTAGTTTGGTTTTACTTGGTATTCTTAATTTTATTGGCTATATTATGAAGGCTCAAACAAGCATAGTAGATATAATGACTATTATTATTTTTGGATGTATTATTTACTATGTGATTCGAAAAAACCATATATATTATAAATATATGATTATTGGAGAAGAATTCATTGTGCAGCAAATCATAGGAATCCGAGAAAGTGTTGTTTTTAATATTCATATGGAGCAGATTGATAAAATAAGTTCTACAGAGTGTCCATGTTTTAAAAAAGAGCAAAAAGATCAATACAAAGCAAAAATGAAGTTTTTATCTTGTTCTAAAGAGAAAAAGACATATTATGGAATATATCATGAAAGTGGAGAAAAATATCTATTTGTATTTCAACCAAGTGAAAAATTAATACAATTATTAAATAAAAAAATAGATCATTGTGTAAAATCTAATGAATAAACACAATGATTTTTTTTATTCTGTAATTATTAGATATATCTGTAAAAAATACATGACAAAAGATACACATTGTGATAA
>CALKRZ010000034.1 GCA_937989765.1 uncultured Clostridia bacterium
TGGAGATAGTAGATTAGTGCTTCATTTGTTTTGCTAATTCATTGATTTGTTCTTCAGTAAGTTTTGAGTATTTCATGATTCTAGATAAGGGTTCATGATCTAATAACATTTCTTTAGCAGTTTCTATTCGTACTAGCTCAATGCCCTTCTCAATGCCCTTTTCCATACCCTTCTCCATGCCCTTCTCAATGCCTTTCTCAATGCCTTTCTCCATACCCTCACTAATTAATTGTTCAGCGATAGTCATAACATCGCAACTCCTTTCTAAAGATATCTCTTTAGCTACATTACATACATCAATAATAGTCAAATCTCTTCTAGCATTCATGATATATCGAATAAATGTTTCAAAGTAGTCAATACCTTTTTCTAGATGATCTAGCTCTTCTAGGGTGATCAACGCTTTTTTCAAAGTGGCAAGAAAGTCTTCAAGATCCTGCACAAAAATAGCTCTAAGTATTTCTAAGAATATACGAAGTTTAGCAGTGCCCTTGAAAAAGCTTCTTCTAATTCTTTTTCGATGAAGCTATCTTTTTGAGGAGATATACTTTCTAGGTCTATAAGCTGTAAGAGTTCAGCAGGAAGATAATTCTTCATAAAATCCTTTGTAGTTTCCAAGTCACTCAAGGTTTCTTTGAAAAATTTATCATGAGGTTTATTTATAATACCCATATTTGATCCTTTCTACGAACACAGATCGTTGCAATATTTATAGTGTATTTATGTATAGAGTATAGCACACAAAACATTATAATTTCAAGTTCAAGGAGATAGATTCTATGCAGATCTAAAAAAGAAAATCTGCAAAGAGATGAACTTGCTCAAAGAGTGATCCGGGTATAAATACATATAGTAAAAAGGAGCCTACTTGGGATGAGTAGACTCCTTTTATATATGTAAAAACTGCATAAAGCAGTTTAACATTGGTAGCATAGCTAGAGTAGACGGGGATACCTATACAGTATATGAGTAAGTATGATCAGATAGACATGATTTTTATTTTTTGGGGATACTTTATTCAGTATTATGAAGAATCCATACTGTAGTATATAGACAACATGGCGCGAGCCGAGCGATGCATAGATTATCTCATATCAAGGAACAGTATACTAAAAGGTATCTATACAAAAGTGTATGTGCAGATACCTTTTAGTATGAGTTTTGATAGGAGATGAAATAATGAGATGGGTAGTGGACAAGCCGATGTGGACGGCACTAGATACGATACCCAAAGCCTATGGGTATCTGATGAAGGATATACAATGTGATGTATTAGTGATCGGAGCGGGCATTACAGGCGCACTTTGTTCGTATTATCTGACACAGGCAGGGATCCAGACGGTGATGGTGGATCAAGATGTGATCGGGTATGGAAGTACCAGTGTATCTACCTCCATATTGCAATATGAGATCGATACAGATCTTGTAGGGCTAGGGCAGTTGATCGGCAAAGACAAGGCGGTCCAAAGCTTCAAACTATGTGAAGAAGCGGTGTATAAGGTGAAGCAGCTAGTGGAAGAGATACAAGATCCTTGTGGATTTTCCTTGCAGGAGTGTTTTTATTATACAGAGACACCCTCGGACGCACCAAAAATGAAGAAAGAGTATGATCTGAGGAAGGAACATGGATTTGATGTGGAGTTTATTGATTCGATAGAAGGCAAAAAGAGATTTTCCTTTCCTATAGAGGCAGGGATTTATTCTAGACGCGGAGCGGGACAAATCAATCCCTATGCATTTGCCCATGGACTGATCCGCAAGGCAGCAGTACAAGGGTTAGAAGTGTATGAAAACACGAAGATTACCCATATGGATACGCAAGAAGACCAAGTGGTGCTCAAGACCCATCATCGCTGTACCATTACAGCAAAAAAGGTAATCATTGCAACAGGATATAGTATAGAGGACTATATCGATAATAGCATACTGACCCTTTCTAGGACATTTACCATCGTCACAAAGCCTGTGAAAAACTTTGAGGGATGGTATAATCGGTGCATCATTCGTGACAATAAAGATGCGTATACATATCTGAGAACAACGGCGGACGATCGCATTATGATCGGCGGAGAAGACCAAAGTATTATTCTAAAGGAAGGGAACATGGCAAATCTAGCGGAGGGGAGTAAAGAAGCAGCTGAGAAATATGATATTCTTTTAAAGAGAGCACAGAAGTTATTTCCAAATATTCCTCTTATGGAAATAGACTATGCATTCAATGGAGTATTTGGGACCACAAAAGATGAACTTCCGTATATAGGGAGGCATACAAAGCTTGATAATACGTATTTTTGTCTAGGGTATGGGGCGAACGGGATCTTATATGCAGTACTGGGTGCGGAGGCGATCCGAAATGCGCTGATCTCCAAGCGTACACCCGTACTCGATTTGTTTGGATTTGACCGTAAGGTGTCTACCATAGGATTGTTAAAGCAGAAATTATAAGGATGGATCATACCATTCTTATGCGCAGTGTAATAAGCCAAACTTCCAATTCATTCAGTTGATCATAGTATAAATAGAGATCAATAGTAAGAAGAAGGAGGAGGAAATATGGCATACGGAATGATTCCCTCAGTACCTAGTGGATACTGCTGCTATCCCCAGAGTCCATATCCTATAAAGAGTGAACGTCCTAAAATGAATCTACAAGGAATAGGAAAAGTGAGAGCAAATCCAGATCTTGCACTCGTAACCATCGGAGTGATCACAGAAAACCAAAATCTACAAGTAGCCCAAGGGGAGAATTCTATAAAGTCATCTGCGATCCTACGGGTACTGCAAGACATGGGTATTGTACAAGATGATATACAAACCGTAAGCTACACCGTAGAGCCCCAATATGATTTTATCGAAGGAAAGCAAATTCTCCGTGGGTATCGGGTAGCCAATCTGTATCGGATCACTGTAAGAGATATGGCAAGAGTGGGAGAAGTGCTGAGTAAAGTGGTGGACGCAGGGGCAAATTATATAGGGAATATCGAATTTGCTGTATCAGACTTATCTAGCGCATATCGAAGCGCTTTACAGGAAGCCATACAAGATGCGGTTCAAAAAGCACAGTCTGTGGCAAGGAATCTAGGCGTGGCAGTCAATGAAATCCCACGTAGTATTATAGAAGAAAGCGATAGTAATGGACCTATTGTACCTAGAACTGCCCTAGCAGCAGCCCCATCAGTGCCTGTATCTCCAGGATTATTGGAAGTGACAGCAAAGGTGCAAGCAGTTTTTGAATATGATGTCTATCGGTAGACATACAAAAAGCAGAAGCTCCATGAGGAGGGCTTCTGTTTTTTTTATAAGTAAATCTAATAAGCTTACGATGTACGCTGCATATCATCAGACTTATGATAAGAGATTGCCGTACAATAGATAAGAGATAGAAAGGGGGAGCACCATGAGAACAGTAATACTCGATGCATGGGGAAGTGAAAATCCCATAGGAGACGTACTACAAAGAGTGATAGAGGAAAGAGGGGATACAGTATCCTACTATATGCTAAAAGATATGAATATACTGCCCTGTAGATCTTGTGGGGCTTGTGGCACCAAATCACCGGGACGGTGTGTGATAGAGGATGATATGCACGATATTATGAGAGCCATCGCCCATGGGGATCGCATCGCCATGATTACACCTATACGATATGGGGGGTATTCTGCACAGCTCAAAAAAGCAGTGGATAAGTTTATGCCTCTTGGGATGCCGCTGTATATTGTAAAAAATGGTCATCTGCTCCATCCTATGCGATATGGCTCAAAAGAGCTGTTTGTCATAGGGGTAGCAGATCAGAGTATACAAGGGCAAGAGGAGAATTTTAGCGTATTGGTACAAAAAAATGCATTCAATATGCAGTCCTCCTATAGAACCCTCCTATGCAAGTCTTCAGAGGATCTAGTAGTGATCGAAGAGAAGATCCAAAGATCATTAGGGGAGGTGCCACAGTATGCATAAGAAAAAAGTGGTGATTTTTAATGGAAGTCCTAGGAAAAAGGGTACTTCCTACAGTTTTGCTCGGACGATGGTAAAGCTTATAGAGGAAGAAGGTAGTACTGCGGAGATCATACATATTATCGAGTATCTTGACAGGAAGAAAGATTTTGCAGATATCAAAAAGGCGATCGCGCAAAGTGATGTGATCGGACTGTCTATGCCTTTATATGTAGATACTCTCCCTTATCCTACCCTGTGGTTTCTAGAAAAGATAGAGGAAGAATGTAGTAAAAACTTGCAAGGAAAAGGCTTTTTTGCCATAGGGCAGAGTGGATTTCCTGATATAACCCTTTTTGGCGCGCTGTTGGGGAGCTGCCGATGCTTTGCAGAAGCAACCAAGATGAAGTGGCTGGGGGGACTCGGATATGGAGGCGGTGCTATTATAGACGGGACGCTCATGGAGAACCTGGGCAAAAAGGGAGAGAAGATCACGGATGGTTTTAGGATCGCGATCAGAGATGTTTTGCAGGGTAGAATCATTTCGCCAGAGGCACAAAAAATGATCACAGTGAACGTGCCTAAGATCTTGTATAGACCCTTGGCAGCCTATCTGAATCATAATGCTAGAAAAATAGGGCGAAAGTACGGAGTGACGGATGTAGGGAGAAAAGCATATCTAGAAGATATTTAAATAGAACAATCATAAGCGTAAACGTAAGCCATAATATGGCAGATAGCCTAAGCGAAAGGAGATGTTTCAATTTGAATAGAGTTCGTGGAGCTTCTTGCTATGTACTAGAACGAAGCGAACTTCGGCAGCCGTTGTGGACGATATGGTGCTATCCATCAGCTTACA
>CALKRZ010000035.1 GCA_937989765.1 uncultured Clostridia bacterium
TGTATATACTTTGATAATAATTCTTTAAACTTGTCGTATTCTTGATCTGTTAACTTCTGATTCAGATGCTCTTTCACTTCTTTTTTTTCTTCTTTGGTTAGGCCATTTTTTGATAGTCCTGTTAAATAGCCTACATCTAGTTTTGAAACAATCTTGATACCATCTGCTTGATCCTTCACAGTTATCTTTTTTTTCATTTCTTCTATATTATTCATCGAAGGAGCTTTGGAGTCATCCGCTTTGTCTTGAACATTCTGTTGGTTATCATTTGTATCACTAGTGATGGTATTTCGATCGAGGTTAGCTTGTCCTGTGTCTGAATGCTGACTACTAGAAGTAGCCTGTTGTAGATCTATGTTTTGACCATTGAGATCTATTTGATTTATATCTATATTTAGGGCATTGTCACTATTTAATTCCTTCTGGAGCGCTGCAAGTAGTTCATTGGCATCATCTTCTGATTCTAAGAACTGTTTTGCCACATCGACTAGCTTGTTTACATACTTGGGCTTTAGATAAAACTGATAAACTGCCATAAATCCAACTGCAATGATCAAAACTGTCATTACAAGACCCATCAATATTTTTTTCCATTTTTTCATATAGATCCCTCACTAGTATAAAAGCTAGGGAACTATATGTTCCCTAGCTTTATAGTTATTAAAGTCTATTTATCCAACAATCTATATAATATAACTGCTGCTTCTGCTCTATTTGCATTTGCAGTAGGAGCAAACATATTACCAGGTTTACCCGTAAGGATACCTTCTCTATAAGCAGCTGCAACTGCATCTTTTGCCCAAGAAGCAATAGTATCTTTATCTTTTACATCTGCAAGATCAGCTTGTACACCTGTTACATAACCTTTTTGTGTCAATGCTTTTGCAATGATATTAGCCATTTCTTGTCTGGTGATGGAAGCAGTAGGGTCAAATGTAGTTGCGGATCTTCCCATTATAAACCCTGCACCATAGGCTGCAGCTACATCTTTTGCAAACCAATCTGAAGATTTTACATCTGTAAATGTTGTATCTACTGCACTATTTTCAAGCTTAAGCATTCTTACAACTAGCGCTGCAAATTCTGCTCTAGTAATCTCATCCATCGGTTTAAACTCACTTGCAGATTTACCCTTGATATATCCTTTGGATGCCAATACAGAAATTTCATTATTGGCCCATGCTATAGCTTTTGCATCTGCAAATATTTTAGGTTCCGCTACTTTTGCAAAGTATTTGCTAAAGTGTGCCAGTACGCCTTCTACTCCGCCATCTACTTCATTATACACACCACCCATTGCCACAGGTTGATTAGTTGTTTCGTTTAAGAAATAGATAGAAGCAAACTCTGCATTTTCAGTAGTAGCAAGTTCCATCGGAATAACTACTTGGATTGGTTTTTTGAAGGAAGAATTGGTATTAAACTCTAATACATTTTTGTATCCTGCCACTATTACTTTTTTCACTTCTAAAGTTGCTTCTTCATTTGCAAATGTATCTTTGTCAATCATAAAGCTTACTAATCCTGTATTTACTCTCACTTTCACATTTGCTGTTAATTCTTTCAATAATTCTTTTGGAAATGTAACAGCTGCTGTATCCTTTTTTGCTTCCATATCAAATGTGAGTATAATCGGAACATTCTTTGTTACAGTAATTCCATTATCTTTTAATTCTTTTTCAAGTTTTGTTTTTAGGGCTTGTGCTTTTTGGATATTTGCTTTTGCTTGATCTGCTGGAATCGTTGCTTTTCCATCATCTGTTGTTTTTATAGAAGTTCTTGTAACTTGTGCTACAGCTCTTTCTATGAACTCCATTAGTTGTGCCTTTACTTCTGCTGCATCTTTCTTGCTTACTTTATCCATTTGAGCAATTAATGCTGCAGTAGATTTTATCATATCAACCGCTAATGCCTCTACCTGTGTTGGAGATAATTTGGATAGATTTTTTGATGCTGCATTTAATTCCTTCACTGCTTCTTTTGCTGCTTCTTTTGCAGATGCAACATCTTTCACTTTATTTTTCAAGTCATTCATTTTCTTTGCAGAGTCTGTTGTTGGATTTTGAACTGTTGGTGTGGTTGTTGGTGGTGTGGTTGTTGGTGTAAACTCTACAATCATTCCATTTGCTTTCAAATAATTGATGAGAAGTTGTTGATCAGCCTTGTTTGTCATTCCAGCAATCTGTGTTGCAAGGGTACTAAGACCCGCTACTGCGTTTTCTTTTGAAATACTTGTAAATTTTTCAACCACAGGTAATGAATATACTGCGTTCAGTTTATCCGTATCCACAGTCATTTGTTTAGTACTTGTATTTAATTTGAGGACATTTGTGCTGAAAGCCTCAGTTAGTACAACTAACTCTAGCATACCCTGCATCTTTTGAAGTGACTTGTTTAATTCATCTTTTGTAATGTCTGCGACAATAAGCTTGTCGTTAAATCCATTGCTTTCAAATGCACCTGTCAATTTTGTTACATCTCCTGCTTGCACAAGCTTTACGAATGTATCAAAATCCCTATCTGTCATATTATTCACAAATGTACTCAACTCACCGACTGCTGCTACATCTGCTCCATAGGAAGTACCACTTACCCCTAGTGCAGTAATAACACTGCTATACACACCAGATACTGCTGAAACATCGTCTGCTGCTTTTAATGTGGTGATCAGTTGTAAAAATTTGCTGTCTTTGTCTTCTTGAACTTTAGTGTTTTGATACAGTGTGTTGATTCCTGTTGCAAAATCTGCAGAATCTGCATGATTACCTCCTGCAAATACTGGTACTGTCCCCATCACAATTGCAGCTGCAATTGCAATACTTATCATCTTTTTGATTCTTACTAACATCATTTCATCCCCTTTATTTTTTGATAATACTTAGCATTTCTTCTGCGTATGTATTATTGTCACATATCTAAATATTCTTTTACATTATACACCATCTTATTCCTAAAATCTAGTATAATTTGCTTGAAATGCATTACAATTTTATTACAATTCACTTTTTCCTCTTTTGCAAGCACTATTCATACCATCTACTGACCAAATGCTCTTTTATAAAAAATTGACTCGTTTATTTTTTTGTGTTGCCTTATGCTTATACTTATTTTGTCACAACACTTTTATTGGTACTCCTTGTATTCTTCCAATACTCTTTAAAGAAGGCGATAAAAACCCCCACCATCAAGCCCAATACTGCACCTATAGCCACATTTAATTTTATATTGATCCCTGTTTTCACTTCTACTGGTGAAACCTTTACTATAGCATTGCTGTACTTGTATTCCAAGTACTCTTCTAAGGTTCTATTGGTAATAGAAATCCACGTTTCTAATTTGGTTTTTATGCTATCTATAAGTTTGGCTACATCTTCTTCTGCTTTTTTCTTTAGATCTTGAGGCACTATATCATTTCTTAATCTTTCGATCTCTTGAGTAAAATACTCCATATCATGGACACTATCTTTGGAATTTACTGCTGCCTGCACGGACTGCTCTGCTAGTTTGTCATAATAAGAAACACTTTCTTGCGCCTGTATCATTCCATTTTGTCCTTCTACTCCCCCTGATAAACTTGGAAGCAACAAGGTGTTTTGTTCTCTTTTAAATACATCCATCATATCTTTTGCAATTTTTGCTTCATCTTCTTTTTTGGAGCGGTTTAGTTCTAGTCTTTTGATTGCATACTCGTACTTTACTATTAGCTTTTGTTTATCTTTGGTTAAGTTATTGGCTCCTATGATAGAGTCCATTCTACTGAGCTCTACAGTATCAATGACATCAATACTATTTTTGATATCTCCAAAAATAAAACCTGTACTTTTGGCCCGAAAGGTTCCCGCTTCTATACTTTTTTGTTGTAAAAAGCTATTCATAATACTCAATTGATTGCGCATGACGATAGATACTTCTGGATAATCATAGGTGTCATAATCAATGCTCCCCATGGCACTTTCTAATACTCTTGTACCAGAATATATATCGATAAAAAATATGTAATATGCATCTACTATAGCCTCTAGGATCTGTCTCCCTTGTTCCTGTGTGAGCCCCTCGTTTTTGCCAATGGTATATGTTAACACGTACTGATTAGGATAGTATATATAGTCTGATCCTGCTTTACGCATTGCTTCTATTTTATCAGAAATCCCATCAGGAATAATGGGTTGTATCTGTAGATTATTTCTCATATAGTCTGTTGTTAGCTTTTTATTTTGAAACGAAAGTGATTCCAAAGCTTTTTGCAGCACTACTGGAGAATTCAAGTCATAAATGTTAAACTTTGTACCATCGGGATTGAGTCCCTGCTCAATACCTTGAAAACTTAACGCGATGATTGTTTTTGCTTTCCCCACATAGGGATTTACTAGGAATGGACCTACCGATCCAATAATTATGCATAGTATCATCATAAATGCAATGATATATTTCCCTTTTATTATAACTTCGAGCATCTCTCTTAAGGAAATTTCGTCATACTGCAAATGTTCCATTTTTATCCTCCTCATTAAGTATACATATCCATGTGTCATCTTCTTGCTAAGACTACTTTATTTTACATAAAGAATCATCGTTTGTCAATGTACCAAATGGGAGGCTTCAATAAGTAATTTCAAAAGATTTAGCGTGAATGCTCTAGTACATACCGCAAAAATACTGCTAATTCCTTCATGACCCTATGAGTAGTTTTTCCATTATTATCATCTCCACAACGCACAAGACACCCCCTATTCTAAAAAAGTTGGGGGTGTCTTGTAGTGCTATACTTATCGTATCTCCGTGATCATCAACTGCCCATGTTCATTCTGATAATACTTAATCTTCACTTGATCATAAAGTTCAAGTTTTTGTATTCCTTCCTGTAGTAATCCGATTTGAAATGCTTGGGGCTCACCGTTTACTTCTATTTCGATAGAGTTATTATCGATTTGACCATTGTATATCCCCTCTGCCTCTATGAGCGGTTGATCGTTTTGTTGTTCTGGTTCTGCTTGTATATTCATATCTCCTTGTTGTATCACTGTAAGTGTTTCTCCCTTTGTAGTGATTACAGTGAACTGATCCCCTACATCTTGAAGTCTAACGATCACATAAGGATAGGTGATCACCTGTATAGTCATATCACCCGCTGCAGGCTCTGTTTCGACTACGGTCACTACATTCTTGCCCTCATGATCTTCTATAGACTCTACCTCTATGCTATACCCTCCTGTAGATTTTTCTCCTGCCATGATCACAAGTAGCGTTGTATTATTTTCTTTCCAGACCATGTATCCTCTATTTCCTTTTTGAGCTTCCACTGACTTCATGAGATCTGTTGGAATATTGGAATCTTCTAGCGCTACTGTTTCATAGGCGATAGGATTTATTGTACGATCTGTATCCACTGGATCTACCTTTTGATCTTCCACAGGGATCGGCTCTTGTGGTGCTTTAGATTGTTTACTGCCACATCCAGCCAATAAAGATATGGACAATACAGCGCCCATGATACCTAAAGTTATTTTTTTCATTATGCTCACTCCTTGATCTATTATTTTTACTTATACTACTTAGACGGTCTTTTTCCAAAAAAGTTCCCTTATCTAACTAGTTTCCATTATGCTAATTTGATGATGCCAATCATATTCAAAAATACGATAATCAACAAAACAGGTGTCACATATCGAAGCACAAAATACAATCCACTTGCTAGCTTTTGATTGGACAAGGTGCCTTGATTAGATATTTCATGGATAAAGTCTTCTTTTTTAATCATAAATCCTACAAAAATAGCAATAAACAATCCGCCTAGAGGTAGGATGATATTCGAGGATAAATAATCAAATACATCAAAGAAAGTCTTCTGAAGCAA
Source organism: uncultured Clostridia bacterium (assembly GCA_937989765.1). Lineage (GTDB taxonomy): Bacteria > Bacillota > Clostridia > Lachnospirales > CALKRZ01 > CALKRZ01. The sequence continues at coordinate 5,855 of CALKRZ010000035.1, forward strand.
GGGATCACGGAATTGACCTAATAGAGCACCTTCATCTGCTGAAAGGGCTGCTAGTATCCCGATGACAAATATGACGATGCCATTGATGAGTACGGCTTTCGTGCGAGATAAACCTTTTTCTTCTGAAAAATATGCAATGGGTACTTCCATCATAGATAACATCGCTGTAGTCGCTGCAATGGATGCCAAGATGAAGAAAGCTGGGAGAAGAATATTTCCGAGCCATATCTTAGAAAAAACCAAGGGAATGGTAATGAATAAAAGCCCCGGTCCTGCTCCTGGTTCCATGCCAAATGAAAATACGGTTGGAAATATAGCAATACCTGCTAAGAGGGATACTATGGTGTCTGATATAGCTACCTTAGCAGATGTCCCTATCATATCATTATCCTGCGTATAGTAGCTAGCATAGGTGATCATAGTACCCATTCCTAATGACAGCTTGAAAAATGCCAAGCCCATAGCTTCCAATATGGCTTCTGTATTAATCTGTGAAAAATCAATATGGAATAAAAATCGAAGCCCTTCTGCAGCTCCCGGCAGGGTAATGGCTCTAGCTGCACAAATGATGAGTAATATAAAGAGCACAGGCATGAGCGTTTTTGTTATTTTTTCGATGCCTTTCTGCACCCCTAAAATCAATATAATGGATACTACACAAATTACAATAAACTGCCAAAATATAGGCGGTATTGGCCCTATGATTGTTTTGCCAAATTCACCTGCTGCTGTATCTGCTGTAATCCCTATAAAATCCCCTTTTAAAGTTTTCCATACATAGGAATATACCCAACCTCCTACAGCACTATAAAAGAACATAATCAAATACGCAGCACCCACCCCCATAAGTCCTATAGACTTCCAAGGCGAACCCGGCTTTAACCGTTCAAAAGCACCTACGGCATTTTTTCTCGTTTTACGACCAATGTAGAATTCACTGATCATCACAGGCATCCCGACGAACAAAATACATAAAAGGTATACAAAAAGGAAGGCGCCTCCTCCATAACTCCCGACCTTATGCGGAAATTTCCATATATTCCCCAATCCCACTGCCGAACCCAAGGTTGCAAAAAACACGGCAAGCCCTGAGGAAAATCTCTCTCTACTTATTTTTCTCTCTTCCAAAATTATGCTCCTCTCTTTTCTTATACTTGTATTCATACCAATCGTGTTCTTGTATAACTCATCAGAAGCTATCTATGGGCTTTACAGCCTTTTCTATACAGTAGGGGAATCCACTATGCATTGATTCATAGTTGATTCCCCTACTGTATTTAGCATACTACGATTTTATTTTTTTGTCTACCCTAAAGATGCTATTTGTGGATGTGAATGAAATTCATTATATACCGCTATCATTCGATGCTTGTTTTGCAGCACAATTCGCACAATCTCAGGATCAAAGTGCTTTCCTGCCCCTTCTTCTATAATCTGAAATGTCTGCTCTAGTGAAAAAGGATCTTTATACGGTCTTTTGCTCATAAGTGCATCAAAGACATCGGCTAATGCAACAATCCGCGCACTGATGGGTATTGCTTCTCCTGATTTGCCATAGGGATATCCCGAACCATCCCATTTTTCATGATGCCCTGCCGCAATTTCTACCCCTACCCTAAATAAACTAGGGCCGTATTTGAGCACTGTGGTTTCTGCTGTACATAGCACCTGTTCCCCATACGTCGTATGGGTCTTCATGATATCAAATTCTTCATGCGTAAGCTTACCGGGTTTTAGCAGGATATCATCCCGAATGGCTACCTTTCCTATATCATGAAGAGGGCTAAACCGCTCGATCTCATAGACAAGGTCGATGTTTAATTGATCTGCATATATCTCATTTTCTACCAAGAGTTCTCCTATCACTCTGGCATAGACTTGCATTCTAGCAAGATGTTCTCCAGTATCTGTATCCCTTGACTCTGCTAATTTGGCCAAAGACAGTATGCTGCTGTATACAAGCCCATCTGTAAAAATATTCTTTTGTAAACTAATCGCAATGCTGTTGGCTAAGATCTTAAGGAGTTTTATATGTTCTTGCTTGTAGATATTCTTTTTGGTACTGGAAAAAAAGATAATTCCAACTGGTTTTTCATTAATCTTAAGTGGAAGGGTAATAGAAGACCTGATCCCTGCTTCCAAAATACATTGATTGTATGAAGTAAGAGGCTTATTTTTACAATATACCTCTAGATCATTGATAATCCGAGCTTTTCCTGTATCCAGAATCTTTCGGAGGCTTGTTTCATCTAGATTTACCTTGCTCCCTCTAAAGCTTATTAAGAAGTCTTTAAGTTCTCCTTCTGTCATACCATACGCGGCTCGAATCGTTCTTCCTTCATCCTCGATGAGCCCAATACCTATATATGTATAGGGAATAAATGCAGAAAATGATGCATAAATATACTCTAGTGTTTCCTGAAAAGATGTGCTTTGATTTAGATTTTCAATCAACGTAATCATATGATGTAACTTCAAAAACATATCATTCACTTCCGCAATAATCGGTTTGAATTCTTTTGCTGCAGGTCTTGTCATTTTAGGACTAAACTTAGTCACACTTACTTCTGCTGCTCCCCTATATATTTCCTCTAGAGGCAAAAATAGATAGTGGTACATCTGATACAAGAAAATCATAATCACAATTAACACGATTACGGCCAAAGCTATTGCCAGTATGATATAGTTTTTATTGTTTTGTATCGTATGCTGCAGCATCATTTCTATGATCCCATCACTCTTACTCAAAAGTTCTTCATTATGTCCCATCACATACTGTAGCGCTTCTTGTATTTCTTGTCCTTCACCATCTATCAGAAAAGTAAGGTTTTGGCGGTATGCATACCACAGTTCCTTTACTTTCATAATCTCTTGCTCCTTAGTGCTCAGTACATTTTTAAAATGCATCTCTTTTCCATCAACTGTTATTATTCCCTTATATATTTGATCAAAAACCAGATCAAATTCATCCATCGCATTTCTTAATTCATGGGCAATCGCTCTACGTTCTTGGCTCTTTTCATTGCTATCCTTTGTTTGGAGTGTATATAAATATACGGCATCCTTAGCCATGCGCTGCGTCAGCATTCTCTGCCTACCCAGTATATTGATGAGTCGCTGGCTATCATATTCTCTTTCAATCCCTTTTAATGCTAATACAGTTAAACATATGATGCTTCCTATGAGTAATATGACAATTCCAATCATCCTATTGCGAAGAAATGTTAATATAGATATTTTTTTCATTGTCATAAAAGCCTCCTTTTCTCGTGCCTTTTCTTGTATTTTACATGAGAATCCAGTATCTGTCTATTATAGATTTTATCTCTTTGTGCACGTCATATCTCCCTATACACTCTCTACCTGCTCTACAGCCTTCACGAAAGACATATTTTCCCAAGCCCTTGATTTCCAGCGCCAGAACATCAAAATGCCTCTAAACCACTCATCTACTGCAAAAGCAATCCAGACTCCTACCAGGCCTAATCCAAAGTGAATCCCTAAGATATAAGACAGGGTTACACTGACACCCCACATGGAGATCACACCCATATATACAGGGAACTTCACATCTCCTGCAGCCCGTAAAGAGTTAATAATCACTAGATTAAATGTTTACCTGGCTCTAGCACAATAGTAACTAGAAGTATACTGCTCCCCAGTAAAATGATCGCAGGATTATCCGTAAATAAAGATAATAATCGGCTCCCAAAAAGTGTAATCATCATAGCCATCCCTGTAGAAATAATAATGGCTGCTTTAAAACTTGTAAGACAGGTTTTGTATGCCTCTTCGTTTTCTCCTGCTCCCACCAAATGCCCTACCTTGATCTGCGTTCCCTGACCGATGGCTAGCGCAAATAGATAAATGAACATCATAATGTTTTGTACATATACCTTGGTAGTGAGGGCTTGCGCTCCTAGCGTGGCAATAAAATACGTAATCATAATCTGAGAACTATTGTAGGAAAAGTGCTCTCCTGCTGCTGGAAGTCCTATCTTGATCACCTTCATGAAAGTCTCTTTGGGGAAGGGGAAAAGCACCTTGAGTGAAAAATCTGGATTCACTTTTTTGAGATAAATCCCTGTCAAAATCAATAAACCAATCATTCTGCTAAAAGCAGTAGAAAGAGCTACCCCCTTGACCCCTAGTATGGGAATGCCCCAAGGTCCAAAAATAAATACATAATTGCCTATCACATTTAAAATATTGACTCCAATCGTCACATACATGGTAGCTTTCATCCAACCATGGTTACGGATTACTGTAGTCATGGTCATAAGCAGGGCTTGGACAAAACAGAGCCCTCCCACGATCCGCATGTATGATAAGGCTGTATCCATTAATTCTACGGGGAGCTTCATCAAATGTAAAAATGTAGCTCCAAATACAAATAGCATACAACTCATAACTAATCCCACTACCAAATTTACGGTTAAAGCGACTGCTGTTACCTCTGAAACCATCTTCTTCTGCTTGGCCCCCAAATACTGCGCTACTAAGATTCCTGTCCCTGCTGCGATTATCCCAAACATGATAATGACCATACCTACGATCTGGTTGGTTACCCCTACTGCTGCCACTGCCTCATCAGAATACTGACTGAGCATTAATGTATCTGCATTTCCTAGGAGCATATGAAGAAAGATCTCGATCATGATGGGCCATGTGAGGGCAAATACGGTTAGCTTATTTCTATCTGTTTTATTGTCTGACATAAACTGCCTCCTTATTGTATTTATAGAGTAAACGTTTTCATTATTGGTTTTTAAAAAATATTCTTTTTATTTATTGATTCATGTGACAGAATACTTTCATTGTATGTACAGAAATAGATTTTGTCAAATATCATTTTTTTAGTCCTTGAGATTTCTTGAGATTGCCAAAAAAATAAAAACCCCTATTGGGGTTTATAGTTCAAACCTTAATAATAAAAATCATGATCTCCTAGTTTAAATGCAAATCTTCTATTATTCATAATCCAGAAAGAACGAGCAATGCTCGGGTTAAAGAAAAATAGTACTCCTTGGGCATTATTTCTTCCTTCTAGTGCTTCTGTCGCTGCCTGAATACTTTCTATAGCAGGCGTATGATAAATCCTACCATTTACAGTAGGCTGAAACTGCACTCCATTTTTCGTGTCAAATATACTCTCTCGAACTGTATTAGGAAATTCTCCACTTTTTACTCGGTTGAGGATGACATTGGCTACAGCCAATTTCGCTTCATAGGATTCTCCCTCTGCTTCTGCGTGAACAATCCTTGCAAGCCAATATAGATCTTCCTCTGAATACTCTGTTATTTCTTTGTTTTGCATTTGGACTTGTCTCTGTGTAGGTGCAGATGGTGGTTCTGCAGGAACCCACTCGGTGCCATGATCCATGCTCGTTCGGATTATTGCTGCTCTATATTCTCCATTCCATTCCACATGATATCCTAATATTTCACTGACAAATCGCAAGGGTACCATCGTCTTTCCATCCATAATATATGTAGGAGGCATAGGAACTGTACTGCCATTTACATTGGCTGTCCTATTCCCTACTATAAACGCAATACTTGCCTCTTGTTTTTTGATGCCCACTGTTTTGGATTCTCCGTTCCACCATACAGAGGCACCTACAGACTCGCATATTTCTCTCAGTGGTACATAGGTAGTTTGATCAATCAATACGGGAGCTTTAGGGTATTGTTGTACTTTTCCATCAATGACAACTACTACTTTTTCTCGGTTTTGGATGCTTCTCTGTTCTACTGCAGACTGCTCTGATGCAAAAGCTTGTGTTTCCATTAGGGGGATCGTCGATATCAAAAGGGAGCCAATCATCACTTTGGCAAAAGCAGCCTTTAGATCTGGAAGCGTTTCTTGTATATATTCCCGCACTTGATCTTCTAGGCAGACCATCTCCCCTTCTTCCCCACTATGAAACTCCTTAGAAAACTCCGTCATACTGGGATTTATATATATTTTGACAATAATCTCATCTCTGCTTTTTTCCACCTTATATCCTTGAAATAAATCCATTATCACGCCTCCTTATCCTTTTGTTATTAGGATTTGTCAAAAAATATAGAACTACTCCTATTGCATCAAAAAAAGGGCATCCGCATACAATGGGATATAAGAAAATTGTAGATTTTATATAGGTGGTGTGCTATGAATGCTCTGCATCTACTCTTTATCGCCCTTCTTACAGAAACCTTGTCAGAAATTATTAAAGATTTACTTCCCTATCACACAGCAAAAAAGATAAGCAAATACATCTCTGTGATCGTTGCTCTCTTCCTTTCAATCGGATATAAAATAGACTTATTTTATATATTTAATATGGAATTTCAAATTCCATATGTGGGATATCTCTTCAGTGGTCTGATATGCAGTCGGGGTGCTAATTATGTACACAACTTTCTAGGACATGCAAATATAAAATCAAAATAGCGCAACATTGATCTATATAAAAAATAACCATAGGATGCCTACGGTTATTTTTTATACTGCTTATTCTGTTCTTGCATAACTCTAGTGTACAATACCGTAATTACGAATCATTTCAAAAAATCTTTTTTTAACTTTCTACTGTCCAACTGTCCACTAAATCATCTACATCCCATCATTTTAATAAATCCCTTTGCACAGGTAGGGCAAAATTGGGTTCCTATGTTCTGCTCTATAATTTCTAAGGCTTGGGCTGCCGTCATCGCTTTGCGGTAAGGACGGTCTGAGGTAATCGCATCAAAAGTATCGGCTACTGCAATGATCCTAGCACCAATAGGAATCTCTTCTCTCCTGATCATGGTAGGATACCCTCGTCCATCCCATCGTTCATGATGGAACATGATGAGAGGAATGACATTTTCTAAGGATTTGATAGGTCTTAGGATCTCAGCTCCAATAATCGTATGTTCTTGGATCATAGAATACTCTGCATCTGTAAGCTTTCCGTCTTTTAATAGCACCGCATCCCGTATGCCTATTTTACCAATATCATGAAGATTGGCACCGATCTCTATATCATTGATCACTCGAGAGTCAAGATCTAAGTACCGAGCTAATTCTACTGACATCCTGCATACCCGATCTGTATGTCCACTGGTATATTCATCCCGAGCCTCTAGGGCAAAGATTAAAGATTTAATGGAGGCCAACATAAATTCATATTCTTTCTTATATAGTTGATACTTCTCCAAGAGCAACTGCTCTACTGTCAAGATTAACTTATCCACATCAAAGGGTTTTACAAAATATCGCGTTACCCCATGTTTTTGTCCTTTTTTGATATCACAAGGTTTGTCTTTTCCACTCATCATCAATAAATATGTACCCTGAAGTTGCGGTGTATTCATGATCTTTTCGCATAGTTCATATCCAGTCATAGTAGGCATCTCTACATCTGTGATCACTACCTCTGGATGTTCCCTTATCACTATTTGATACGCTTCCCATCCATCTTTGGCTGTGAGCACATTGATCCCTTTTTTTAGAAAACCATGTCGTATGATTTCTGTAATTAGTTTATTATCATCCACCACGAGTATTTTATCTTTTTTGTTTCGTTCAAAGCTGCTAAAGTACTCTTCTATTTTGCTGTGAAGTTCATTCGAATCAATCGGTTTTGTAAGATAGTCATCCGCTCCATAATTAAAAGCAGTATCAATATCTAAGGGATTGCTATTGCTAGAAAGAATGATAATGGGGATCACACGCCCCACATTATGCTCTTTGATCTTTTTGCATAACTCCAATCCATTCATACAAGGCATTTCTATATCAGTAATAATAAGACTGGGCAGAAAATGATTGTATACCTCATAGGCTTCCTGACCATTATAGGCACTAATGATTTCATAGTTTCGATCCTTCAAAAGTCCTTTTATGACACTGTGCATAAAAGGGTCATCATCCACTAGTAAAATCTTGTTGGCAGCTTTTTGATCTTCGATCGTCTCCTGCTCTTCGCTCAGACTTCTTGTAATATCAGAAATGACCTGACCTATGGTCTTGACTAGATCAGCACCAGAGATTACCATAATATCGTTCATATCTTTTATTTCATTTTGTAGTAGTTGTGTAGCTACTTTTGTATCTTGGGAAGTCCAATAAATGATCTTTGAATAAAAGCCCCTCACATCTGTGCATTCCTTGATCCACTGAATGATCGTGCTCCCTGATATATAACTGTATACATCTTGTATAAAGATAATATCTGGCTTGAATTCATGTATTTTTTCAAATATATCTTCATTAGACTCCACAAAATTATAATTAATATTATTATTTGTGTAAAATTTTTTTAGCAAGGCTTTATTAAACTTTGTATCAATTACATTCAGTATTTTCATAGGCCCCTGCTCCCCCTAGTGCGTATACAAACCATCTATCTTCACTCCGAAACTATTTACATTATACCTCTTCCTATGCAACATTTCTAGGATTTTATGGTAAGTTTTTAGTTCTTTCAACAGAATGGGTCTAAAGAACTATTTTTGTCAAAATAAAAAGAGCGGAATCCGCTCTTTTTATTTTGATCCTATACTTTAGTTATTTTCTTTCAGATGTCTTAACCACTGTCAGCACTACTTTTTCTCCATTGATATTCCATTCTTTTGTATAGCCTTGCGCTGTACCTGACTGAATATCTTCTCCCAACACTTCTTCTTGTATAGCAGTCTTTTTCGCAGCCATGAGCGCTGCGATCTTTTCATTGCCTGTATGATATACATAGATATGATCCTGCACTTCAAATCCTGCTTCTTTTCTCATCGTTTGGATTTTGCTGATGATTTCTCTTACAAAGCCTTCTTCAATAAGCGTTGGCGTAAGATTCGTATCTAGTACCACTGTTACATTCCGATCTGCTTCTGCTACAAAGCCTTCTTTCTGTGCTGATTCTATAAGCAAATCATTTTGCTCCAAAATTACCTCTGTACCCTCTACGCAAAGTTCCAAAGTTTCACCTCTTTGGAAACGATCCATTACTTCATTTCCATCTAGCGTGCCTAATGCCGCACCGATCTTCCCTATCAGTTTACCATATTTAGGTCCTAGGGTTCTTAGTTGCGGTTTAAATTTATAGGTAGTAAAGTCTCTCACTATATCTGTAAATACGATTTCTTTGATATTTAACTCATCCGCTACTAGATCCACAAATAATGCTGGCAATTGTGCTTCTGCCTTTACATACATGCGTCCAATCGGCTGTCTATTTTTGATATTGGCTGTATTTCTACAGGCACGCCCTTGCACCACGAGCTGCAGTACGAGATCCATATTTTTTTCTAGTTCTTGATCAATCCACTGTTCTTGTACTTGTGGATAATCACATAGATGAACACTTTCTACAGCTTCCTTATCCACATTCCTCACAAGGTTACTGTAGATTTGTTCCGCCATAAAAGGAACAAAAGGCGCAGATAAGCGAGCCAAATTTTCCAGTACTGTATGCAAAGTCATATAAGCATTGATCTTGTCCTGTGGCATTTCTTTTACCCAGAATCGTTCTCTACTTCTTCTCACATACCAATTACTCAGATCTTCTACAAATTCCTGCATGCTTCTTGCAGACTCTATGATTTTGTAGTTTTCTAGATTTTTATCTACAAAACCAATGAGCGAATGAAGCTTAGATAAAATCCACCTGTCAATCGGTGGTAGTTGATCATATTCAAGGGTATGGTCTTTCGGATTAAACTGATCAATATTGGCATAGAGTACATAAAATCCATAGGTATTCCAAAATGTACCCAT
>CALKRZ010000036.1 GCA_937989765.1 uncultured Clostridia bacterium
ATATCGGCGTATTTTTTAAAATCGACAGTTTGTATTTGCAAGGTTTCGGTTTTTAGAGCTTCAATAGCGTGTAGGGTTTCCGTTAGTGTAACTATTTTTTCTTTGATTATATTGGCTTGCTCTGTTAGTACATTTGCCACATCGGCAGGCGTATCAAGGGATATTAAACGGTTTTTTATGTCATAAAGGGAAAAGCCTAGATATTTCATTGAGAGTATTTGATGAAGCTTCACCATATCTTTGTCTGTATAAAGTCTGCGACCCCCTTCACTTTCGGCTGATGGGGGAAGTAATCCCTCTTTATCGTAGTATTGCAGAGTACGGACAGTGGTGTTCATTTTCTTAGCAAGTTCTCCCACCGTCATATACCTACTTGGAATTGCTCTGGATTCCATAATCAAAATCACCTCTTGCTTATATTATAATTCATTACGTTACGTCATAAGCAAGAGATTTTTGAAAATAATTAGTAAAAGAGGCTATTGTAGTATTTGTTTGTGATACCAATGTAACTTATTTGATGCAAGCTATATAGAGCTCATTTTTTTCTTCTTACCATAAAAATAGCTTCCTATGATCATTTGATTTTATCATAGAAAGCTATTTTTATACATTTTTTCACAGTCCCTTTTGATACTAGTTTAGTGATTGTGACTTTTTTCAGCTGCTTCTGCAATTGCTTTGGTTGCATGAACTGTACCATAGGGATGCTCAGGTGGGGCATAAATAGAGTATAACTTTAGGGGTTTACAACCGGTATTAATCAGATTATGCCATTTCCCAGCAGGTACAAATATTGCATAGTCATCATAGACTTTTTCTTGAAAATCCAATGTATCTTTTGTATCACCCATTTTAGCAAGTCCTTCACCTTGTTCAATACGTATGAATTGATCATGGTCGGGGTGAATCTCTAACCCTATGTCTTCTCCAACAGGGATGCTCATCAAGGTAAGTTGCAAATATTTCCCTGTCCATAAAGCGGTACGAAAAGTATTGTTTTGCGTAGTAGCCTTCTCAATATTTACTACAAAGGGTTCTGGTCCATAATCCTTTATTGGGATTAAATCATGACACTCTTTTTCTGTAGCAAGAGGCATATATGGATTAGTCAGCTGTTTCGAAAAGTCAGTGTTATACATGGGTGTGTTAACATAGTATGAATATTGATAGGGGTTATACGCATTATACATAGTATCTGGGTTATACATAGGTGTGTTGACGTAATAAGGACATGGATAGGGTGGATAAACATGATACATAGTGATCATTCCTTTCATCGTCTTATGAAAGTATCATATGTTCTATATTTAGCAAATGTGATTCGATTCACAGGAATGTCTCATTGACATCTTAGTCTAATGATATTCGACAGGAGGTTTATTCCTTCGACTAGTCAGATGGAAAATATAATAAGAGCCGATGTAAAACTTGCCATCCCACAAGAAGGGGATGCAGAGTCTATCCTCAACGATAAGCCAAGAGCTACGATAAAGTTAACGCTAAACAAACCTTTACATTCCGAGGAACTGACTAACATTATTCACTTTATTGCTTACAGTGTCTCAGGGGTGGATCAAGAATATATTACAGTCATTGATTCCGATGCAAATATATTATATATAAGTCAGCATAAAGAATAAACAGCAAGCAAGTAGAATATTTAGAACTCTGCTTTTTCAAATATTCCATTTCATCCTATAATATGATATGATAAAGAAAAAAAAGTAGGAGAGAATCCAATGGTTGACGTAATTACACGAGAATATTTAGATCAAGTGCCTAGGTTTTATGTGGAAACCTCCGATGGAGAAGTCTTTGAAGTGACAAAGAAAGAGGAAGATTTTTTTATACGGGATGTCGTACCTCCTGTGGTGGAAGGACCTGCAAGTGAGTATAAGACTGTAAAACTAGAGGAAGAGCAGGATACAGAGTCAGGGATGCTCAATCCGCAGCATATCGGAGAAAATAAAGGAATTGTGAAGGGTGGACATTTTGCCTTTGTGCCTAAAGGAAGTGATCAACTGATTATTACTAAGGGTACTGTGAAAGAATGCTATCAAAAACAACAGTTTAATCATATGATCCTGAAGCTACAGATGTTTCAGCCAGAGGAGCACAACTTCCCATTATCAGAATATGCCCAAGGACATTTCAAAATCAAAACGGATCGCCAGGATTTTTACTTCATTAAAGAGGATGGCAAGATCACCTTGGAGAATAAAGTGATAAAGGGCATTTTTTCTGTATACGATGATGAAAAATATTATCAGATGTCTGCTTCCGAAGCTACCCAAGAAATCAATGTAAGCCCTTTTTATATGCTCCCCCAAAAACCGTTTATACTCATGATGGAAGATCAAAAAGGCGAGCTCCAATTAGCCTTTCATAAACAAAAGATTGTACAAATCACCAAGATCGGGGATCTATAAACAGTATAATAACAAAAAATGATTTCTAAAAACACATATAGTGATCATAGGCGTAAACGTAAGCCATCATTTGGAAGTATCGCTCAAGGAAATATTTCATTTTCATAGCGTTCTAGTCGCTGGTGGTATAAGTTACCCTCAGCAAAGACAGATTATTTTATTGCATGTAAGCTTACGTATATCGCCATATCGTCCACAACGGCTGCCCACGATCGCTTCGTTCTAGTATACGGAAAGAAGCTACACGAACTCTATTCAAATTGAAATATTCCCTTTCGCTTAGGCTATCTGCCATAATATGGCTTAAGTTAACGCCTATGATATAGTGGTAAGACAATAGATAAATCTGGAAACAACTGCAATAATAGAGCGCGTCCAAAACTTCCAACAAAACTTTCCCCTTACACAAGCGCGATTTTGCAGTTATTGGAAGACTTATCTATTGTCTTACCACGGACCCTTTAACAATCAAAAAAAGCTGCGGCATTTGCCGCAGCTTTTACATTTATTCAATGTTTGCATTTATTCATTGATCAAATGTTCCATATTATACAGTGCAGGTGTCTTGTCGACTAAAAATTTTGCAGCTTTTACAGCACCTACTGCGAATATTTCTTTTGAGGATGCCGTATGCTTCAGTTCAACGATTTCATCTTTTCCAGCGAATAAGATAGAGTGGTCTCCCACGATCGTACCGCCGCGGACAGCGTGAATGCCAATTTCTTTTTTCTCTCGCTTTTTCATTTCCTTGGTTCGGTCATAGGTATATGTATATTTGTGATCTAGCACTTCGTTAATAGCATCAGCAATAGCTAATGCCGTGCCACTAGGGGCATCTATTTTTTGATTATGGTGCTTTTCGATGATTTCAATATCAAAATTAGCATCGGATAATATCTCAGTAGCCCTTTTTACAAGATTGATCAGTAAATTCACCCCAAGGGACATATTGGCAGAGAAAAACACGGGGATACTTTTACTGGCTTCGTGTACACTGTGAAGCAATTCTTCTGAAAGACCCGTAGTACATAAGACAACGGGGATTCGCGCTGCCTGGGCATATTGAAGCAGTGGTTTTACAGCGGAAGAGGTAGAAAAGTCAATGATTACATCCGCATTCATGGTGCAATCTTGTGGACTTGCAAACACGGGGAAAGAGTTTTGCACATTTACAGTAGGGTCAATGCCTGCTACGATTTCACAATAAGCATCATTTTGTACCAATCCGCAGATGACCTGCCCCATTTTTCCATTACATCCATGCATGATTATTTTTAACATACACGCACTCTCCTTTTTCAAAAAAGTGCAGGGTAAACCACTGCACCTTTTATAGTTTATTAAGTCCAAAGTTTGTCAGTGTTTTTTTGAGTATTTCCAGATTGGCGGGTTCCATAGTCGTTAAAGGTCTGCGCCCAACACCCACAGGATATCCCATAAGCTCTAAAGCTGCCTTTACAGGGATCGGACTTACTTCTATAAATAAAGCTTGGATCAGAGGTAGCAAATCAAGCTGAAGTGAAAGACTGCCAGCAAAATCCCCATCAAAGAATTTTTGAACTACATCATGCGTTTCTTTGGGTGCTACATTGGCTACTACAGAAATAACGCCTTTGGCTCCTAAAGATAATAGAGGAAGGATTTGATCATCATTGCCGGAATATAGATCTAGACGATCTCCACATAAGGCAGCGATTTCTGCGATTTGCGAAATATTGCCACTGGCTTCTTTGAGCGCTACGATGGTGTCGATTTTAGACAATTCAGCTACTGTTTTGGGTGCGAGATTAAGCCCCGTTCTTCCAGGAACATTATATAATATGATGGGAATATCGACTGCTTGCGCCATCAGGGTATAATGTTCGATTAAGCCTTTCTGGGTGGTTTTATTATAGTAAGGGGTCACTAAAAGTGCCGCGTCCGCACCTGCAGCGTAGGCTCTTTTGGTTAATTCGATACCATGATCTGTATCGTTACTGCCCGTGCCTGCGATCACAGGCACTCGTTTATTCACTTGCTCCACTGTAAAACGGATACATTCAATCTGTTCATCATCTGTCAATGTGGAAGATTCTCCCGTGGTACCGCAGATGGTGATGGCATCTGTGTGGTTTTGTAGTTGAAATTCGAGGAGTTTTTGAAGCAGTGGATAGTTTACTTTCCCATCTTGGAAAGGGGTTACTATGGCAACAGAAGAACCTGTAAATATGGACATATGATCATCCTTTCTTATATAAGGTTACATTACTGCAACGCTGCTATTAATAATTCAGCGATCTGTACGGCATTGGAAGCGGCGCCTTTTCGGATATTATCAGCCACGACCCAAAGATTCACGCCACTATTTACGCTTTCATCTCGACGGATTCGACCTACGAATACTTCATCATGATCTGTTGCGGTAGAAGCCAGAGGATATTCATTATTTGCACTGTCATTTTGCATAATAATGCCAGGTGCATTTTTGAGTACATCGACTAGTTCAGATAGTTCAAAAGGTTTTTCGAATTCTACATTGATCGATTCACTGTGGCTATTAAATACAGGCACACGTACAGTAGTTGCAGTTACCTTTAGATCAGGAACATGCATAATCTTTCTGGTTTCTTCGATCATTTTCATTTCCTCTTTGGTATATCCATTGTCTAAGAATACATCAATATGAGGAATACAGTTGCTAGCGATTGGATGAGGGAATTTTTTAGGCAGATTTCCTTTTAAGCTTTCTTCTAGATCACTCCATCCAGCCATACCTGCACCAGAAACAGCTTGGTACGTAGAGTATACTACGCGTGTAATACTATAGTATTCATGAAGAGGTTTCAATGCGACTACCGCTTGAATAGTCGAACAATTAGGATTTGCAATGATTCCTTGATGCCATTTGATGTCTTCAGGGTTTACTTCGGGTACTACAAGAGGTACCTTTTCATCCATTCTCCAAGCAGAGCTGTTATCGACTACCACACAGCCTTTACGAGCGGCAATGGGAGCGAATTTTGTACTGGTATCTCCACCGGCAGAAAAAAGAGCGATATCAATTCCACGATCAAAAGAAGTTTCAGTTAATTCTTCTACGATATATTCTTTGCCTTTAAATATAATTTTGCTACCTGCGGAACGGGCAGAAGAAAATACGTAAAAATTTTCTATAGGGAGATCTTTTTCTTCTAATACTTTTAAAAATGTTCTTCCAACCATTCCAGTTGCACCTACAACTGCAAGATTAATTTTTTTCACATTTTTTCCTCCTCAAAATTAGTATATGATGGGTTACGTATAAATATAGGGGATACTTGACAAACCCTAAAAAATATATAAAAAAAGCCGGCATATTTGCCAGCTGTGCGTTTTCTCAGTGTATCTATACAAAAGCATAGGAGTACAGTGGAAAAATACGTCACAGATAGCACTCCATCTTACGATGACAGTTGGGCACTTATTCAGTGCACAACCAGAATCAAAATGAATAGGTATTTTGATTCTTCGGCATTTTTTCCTTTTCGTATATATCTCATGTGCCTGTTCACATCCATATACGTACTCATAAAAAATGCGCCTCTATCTTGTAGTATCAAGTTTTTTTCATCATATCACTAACCTATTCTACTGTCAAATATTTTTTACTACTTATACCCTAAGATCAAGACAAGCGATCATAGGCATACCGTCTTGGGTAATAAATAGATGATATACAGTAATGCATAGATTTCCCGTAGCCAAGGAAATGTACGGTTCTGTGGTATATCGATCGGTACCATTATGCATCAGACAGTAATAATAAGGTTTAAGATGGTGATCTGTATTTTTTCTCGCGGGTTGAAACATACTGTTTTTATGTAGATTTAAGCATTGAAAACTGCACGCGGTCATAGAAATTTGAATACCTTCTTGATTGACTATGTACATACATTCTACCGAAGAATATTTAGGAAGGATTTGAGTAAGCTGATCATCTAAAGACTTTTGTGGTATTTGAGACAACTCTTTTACGATCTGGGTGAGGATCAAGTCACGTGCTAGATGAAGTTCTCTTTGTTGTTGAATTTTCTCCAACATGTGATGTTCATAGTAAGAAGCACCAGCATTTATATTTTCATATACATTTTCTAAACTGCTATACGTAATAGGAAGAGGTTTGGAAAAATAAAATCCCTGCAGAAGATCTGCGCCAAGTTCTACAGCCACAGCAGCTTCCTCGGCTACCTCAATACCCTCAGCTACTACCAAAGCACCTATTTTCTTGGCTAGATGCACGAGAGATTTAAAAACCTCTTGTTTACAAAAATCCTGATGAATATCTTGTACAAAACAGCGATCAATCTTTATTACATCAGGTTCAACCAGTATAATACGATCTAGATTTGAAAAACCTGCACCAACATCATCCAAGGCAATAATAAATCCTTTTTTTCTGTGAATATCAATAAATGTTTTTAGTAATGCTACATCTGTTATTTTAGATTCGCAGATTTCCAGTACAATATTTTTAGGATTAATACGAAACTGAGTACATAAATGAATAATAGAATCAGTTTCACCGATCTGTTGAACAAAGGACATATCAATATTTAAAAATAGAAATAAATTTGGATAAATACAGTGTAGTAATTGAAAATTTTCTAAAGCTTTTTCAAGACACAGATGATCTAAATCCAAGCCTTTTTCTTCTTGATGTGCAGATTCAAATAGAAGCACAGGTGGAATCAGCTCTTTTGTAAGAGGATCGATTCCTCGGCTTAAGGCTTCCATGCCTAAAATATCCTTTCGGGTTAAGGAAATAATGGGTTGAAAATGAGTGGTAATACTTTTTTCTTGCAAGATAGACTCTATAGTAATAGATTTCATAGTATGACCTCCTGGTTTTTATTGTATAATAAAATAAAAAAGGCCTGCAAGCAGCATAAAAAATGCGTTGCAGACCTCATTGTCTGATGTGGTTTATAAATCAATAGATTGAATATATTGTATCGGGAATGAAGCGATTTGTCAAATTTTTGTTTGGAAATACAAAAAACATCTCTATACTAAACCAAATGATTTTCGAGTATTCATGCTATGAATAAAGCAATAGAAAGTGTAGCAAAGGGTATATTTTTTACTTTTTCAACCCATACTTTTCAATAGAAAGGGTGAGCATATTGAAAAATAATAACAAACCTAAAAAAGATGAGAATAGGCCTTTAACCCCGGATGAGATCATGAAATATGAAATAGCAGATGAGCTAGGACTTACGGATAAAGTAAAGGAGGCGGGGTGGAAGGGGCTCACAGCGAAAGAAACGGGTAGAATTGGTGGTTTGATGACAAAACGAAAAAGAGAGAATAAGATGCAACAAGCTCAGAATTAATTCTGAGCTTGTTGCATTTATACAATGCATTCATTATAATAGAAAACGCATATGAAAAAGAAATATTAAAAAGTAGGTGTACACATGAATGCATATAAAAATTTTGCGTATGTATATGATCTGTTTATGAAGGATATACCTTATGATGAATGGGTACTGTACATACATAAGCTTTGGGAGCATTTTGGATGCAAGCCTACTATGGTGGCTGAACTAGGATGCGGCACAGGAAGTGTAACAGCTCGACTCTCCCAACAGGGAATCGATATGATCGGGATTGATCTTTCAGAGGACATGCTACTGATCGCTAAAGAAAAGGCACAAAAACAAAATTTGGATATCCTATATCTGCAGCAGGATATGAGAGAGTTTGAACTATATGGTACAGTGGACTCCATTATCAGTATATGTGATAGTATGAACTATTTATTAGAAGAAGAAGAATTACTACAAACATTTAAGTGGGTCAATAATTATCTAAATCCAAAGGGTTTATTTATTTTTGATATGAATACAGAATATAAATTCAAATGTATTTTACAAAATAATACTTTTGTAGAACATCTAGAAAATGCATCGTATATATGGGAAAATG